>CALBRU010000148.1 GCA_937927695.1 uncultured Thiomonas sp.
CGAGATAAGCTAGTGACTGGAGTTCAGACGTGTGCTCTTCCGATCTCCTTCTCCACCAGGAAGTTGGAGAACTTGTAATCGAGCAGAAATTCCACCTTGCATGCCTTGCCGTCGGCCAGGGGGTTGAACACCCAACGTCCATGCAGGGCGGAAAACGGCCCGTCCACCAGCCGCATGCGCACTTCCTGACCGGGCACGTTGGTGTTTTGCGTGGTGAAGCTCTGGCGGATGCCCTTGAAGTCGATGGTCACACTGGCGCGCACCGTATCGCCCTCTTCCGACTGCACCGAGGCGCCCCCGCACCAGGGCAGAAACTGAGGATAGGCGGCCACATCGGTGACCAGGTCGTACATTTCCTGCGGGCTGTACCAGATGAGGACGGATTTGTGGACCTGGGGCATGGGCGAACGTAGGCGGATCAAGGCTTCTTAGAATGTCACGATTGTATTGAGGGCCGAACGCCCCATATTCCCCGCATGAGCATCGCCGAAAACCGCAAGGCCCATTTCAATTACTTCCTCGAAGACCGTTTCGAAGCGGGCATCGTGCTCGAAGGCTGGGAGGTCAAATCCGTGCGCGCCGGGCAGGTGCAACTCACCGACGGCTATGTGGTCATCCGCGACGGCGAGCTGTTTCTCATCGGCATGAACGTCACCGCGCTCAACAGCGCCTCCACCCATGTGCGGCCGGAGGCTTCGCGTACGCGCAAACTGCTGATGCACAAGGATGAAATCCGCAAACTGATCGGCAAGGTCGAGCAGCGCGGCTACACCCTGGTGCCCATCAACCTGCACTTCAAAGGTGGCCGGGTGAAGCTCGATCTGGCGCTGGGCAAGGGCAAGAAAGACCACGACAAACGCGACACCGAAGCCAAGCGCGACTGGCAGCGGGAAAAGGCGCGCATCATGAAGACGCGGTAGCTCGTCAGGTTGGTGCGTCGGCGCAAGCTACGCCGCGCCGATGCCAGGAACCAGACTGCCCGCCGCCGCTGCAGTCTTTTGTGCTGCTGTGAAATCAAGCATGCGCTGCACCGGCACGCGGGCGCGGGCGGCCAGAGCGGCGTTGAGTTCGATGGCATTCGCCCCGGTCTCCAACACATGCGTCAGGCCAGCCAGGCTGTTCATCGCCATCCACGGGCAATGCGCGCAGCTCTTGCAGGTCGCGGCGTTGCCCGAAGTCGGCGCGGGGATGAAGGTCTTGCCGGGGTTTTGCTGCTGCAGGGCGTGAAACATTCCAGCATCGGTGGCGACGATGAATTCGGGCGCGTCGAGTTCGCGCGCGGCCCTGAGAATCTGCGAGGTCGAGCCCACCACATCGGCCAGGGCCACCACGGCAGCCGGGCTTTCCGGGTGCACCAGCACCCGCGCCTTCGGATGCTCGGCCTTGAGCAGTTCGAGTTCCAGCGCCTTGAATTCATCATGCACGATGCACGAGCCCTGCCACAGCAGCATGTCGGCGCCGGTTTCGCTCTGAATGTAGCCGCCCAGATGGCGGTCGGGCGCCCAGAGGATTTTTTCGCCGCGCGCGTGCAGATGGGCCACGATGTCGAGCGCGCAGCTCGAGGTCACCACCCAGTCGGCCCGCGCCTTCACCGCCGCGCTGGTGTTGGCATAGACCACCACGGTGCGGTCGGGATGGGCATCGCAGAAAGCGCTGAACTGCGGCGCGGGGCAGCCCAGATCGAGCGAGCAATTGGCGTCGAGGTCGGGCATGAGCACGCGTTTGTCCATCGACAACATCTTGGCGGTCTCGCCCATGAAACGCACCCCGGCAACAACCAGGGTGCGCGCCGGATGACGGGCGCCGAAACGCGCCATTTCCAGCGAATCGGCCACCAGACCGCCCGTGGCCTGCGCCAGATCCTGCAGGTCGGGATGGGTGTAGTAATGCGCCACCAAGACAGCGTCCTGCGTGCGCAGCAGTTGGGCGCCGCGCGCCATCAGCGCGTCGCGCTCGGCGGGGCTGGGCTCCTCGGGCACGCGCGCCCAGACATGCGCGGTGCCGATGACCGGGCTATCAAATGCGATCGAAAAAGTGGCGGACATGCGGACTTCCTCTTGAATGAATGCGCAACAAATCAAAGCGCCGTAAAACGCATCGACAGATCGATGGCCTGCACGTCTTTGGTCAGCTTGCCCACGGAGATGCGGTCAACCCCGGTTTCTGCAATGGCGCGCACGGTTTGCAGATCCACCCCCCCAGACACTTCCAGCACGGCGCGCTGTCCTGTGAGGCGGACTGCCTCGCGCAGTTGATCGAGCGACATATTGTCCAGCAGCACCATGCGGGCGCCTGCACGCAGGGCTTCGTCAAGCTGGGCCAGGGTTTCCACCTCGATCTGGATGAACTGCGCCTGCGCCGCCACCGCCTGCGCCCGCTGCAGCGCCAGCGCCACCCCGCCTGCGGCGGCGATATGGTTTTCCTTGATCAGCACAGCGTCGAACAGGCCGATGCGGTGATTCATTCCACCGCCCACGCGCACCGCGTATTTCTGCGCCAGCCGCAGGCCCGGAAGGGTTTTTCGGGTATCGACGATTTGCGCCCGCGTGCCGCGCACCGCCTCCACATACTGCGCGGTACGCGTGGCCACCGCGCTGAGCAACTGCAGGAAATTGAGCATCGTCCGCTCGGCGCTGAGCAGCGCACGTGCGTTGCCTCTGATCTCCAAAAACACAGCATCTGCTTGCAACGTAGCGCCTTCTGGCGCCAACCACTCCAGATGCGCCGCCGAATCGAGCGCCCGCACGCAGGCATTGGCCCACGGCGTGCCGCACAACCGCGCGGCCTCACGGCTGCGCACCGTGGCACGCGCCACGGCCTGCGGGTCGATGAGCGCAGCGGTGAGGTCGCCGCTGCCCAGATCCTCCTCCAAAGCCCGCCGCACATCGCGTGCGGCCAGAGTGTGCACATCCATCATGGTGATCGCGCCTTTCGTCTTTACAGGCAGAAAAGCGTTGCAGTGTAGGCGGATCGGCAAACCGTCTCGGGCAGCGCGGATGTGTCAGGCTGTCGCGGATTGGGCACAAAGAGCCTCCGCACCCGCGACAGATTGCCGCAGTTTTGTGCGCTGCAAAAATCGATATTCCGCAATGAAGCGCGCCAAAAATCAGGGTTAGCCCTAGTTATCACGGTGAATTCCCTATATTGACAAGGCCATATCAGTATTCGCTAATATTGCGCTAAATCAATGAAAGCGAGTTATGGAAACCACTTTTGCCAATCCGCAGACAACCACGGCGATTCCGCTCGCGACCCTGCGCAAAACCTTGCCGCGCAGCAAGCAGCCGGAAGCCAACCGCCTGGCGCATACCGAGGTGGTCAACGCCTGGCGCGGCGCTTCCGACTGTCGCAGCTGTGGAGTGCGCCGTATTGCGCTGTTCGGCGCGCTGCGCATGGAAGACTTCGACACCTTCCATCAGGTCATCGACGACATGCAATTTGCCCCCGGACAGCAGCTGTTCAGCGAAGGGCAGCGGGGCGACTGGCTCTACACCATCAAGACCGGCTACGTGAAGCTCGAACGCGTGCTGCCCGACGGCACCCGGCGCATCACCCGCGTGGCGCGCCGGGGTGACCTGATCGGGCTGGAGTGCTTCATTCAAGAGCCCTATATGCATCACGCTTCGGCCATTGGCGCGGTGCGGGTGTGCCGCATTCCGGTGGAAGTGATTCGCAAAATGGAAGAGCAGGTGCCCAATCTGCGCCAAGAGTTTCTGGAGCGCTGGCACCGTGCGCTGCGCGATACCGACGAATGGGCGCTGCTGCTCGGCTCGGGCGCGATACCCGCGCGCATGGCCCGTCTGCTGCTCAAACTGGCCGACCCGGAACTCAACGACACCATCACCCTGCCCAAGCGCAGCGACCTCGGCGCCATGCTCGGCGTGGCGCTCGAAACGGCCAGCCGCGTGATCGCCCAGTTCGAGCGCGACAAGCTGCTCGAACATGTCGGCCCGCGCTTGTTCCGCGTCAACCGCCCGGCGCTCGGTCTCGTCGCGCAACCCGAACGCGCCTCTTGAGGCTGGCCGAAACCACCCCTTCGACAAAGCGGCAGAGCGAAACTCCCGAAAAACCGCAACCGCCAGCTTCCTTGCAGCTCAGGCACATCCGACGCAATGTTTGCAGGATGTGCCTATTTTTTTACCCGCGACCTGACAGCTGCTGCAGCCAGCGAGTGATGGGCTGCCATTGCTCCAGGTCTTTGGCCGCCTGGCTGGGTGGCAGGTCCCACAGGGTGAGGCCGTGCGCGGCCATCTGCGGGTACAGCGTGGTCTGGCGCAGATTGCTCAGCATCGGCAGGCCGCTTTGCGTCACGAAGGCCTGTAATTGTTCGGCGGCATGGGTGCGCGGGTCGATGCGCACGCCCACAAGACCCACATCGAAGCCGTGTTTTTCGCGCGCATCGAGCAGTTTTTCCAGGAATTCCTGCGTGGCGTAGATGTCGAAAATCGACGCCGACAGCGGCACCAGCACTTTGTCGGCCTGTTTCATCACATCGTTCAGCCGCCAGCCATGCAGCCCGGCGGAGGTGTCGATCACCGCGTGGGTTGTGCCCTTGGGCGGTTTGGCGATGTAGTCAAAGCTCATCTCCCAGGTGTCGATGCGCGGCAGCGCCGGATCGCGCAGTGACAGCCAGAGGCGGGCCGATTCCTGCCGGTCGGAGTCGCCCAGCATGACCCCATGGCCTTGACTGGCGAAAAATCCGGCAACCTGGGTGGACAGGGTGGATTTGCCCACCCCGCCCTTGGGATTGGCGACAACGATGACCGGCATGAGGCATCCTTTCTGCTTTGTGTTCTGGTGATGGGTACGAAATTACCAGAACCGACGCACAAACTCCACGCCGCGCGCACGCGCCCTATGCGATGCGGCAAGCCTGCTCGAAGCTCAAGCGCGGGCTGCGGGGAAACAGCCCCGCGGGATCGCCATAGCCGAGATTGCACAGAAAGTTCACCTTGACCTCGGTGCCCGCGAAAAATGCGGCGTTCACCGCGTCGGCATCGAATCCGCTCATTGGGCCGCAGTCCAGGCCCAGGGCGCGGGCCGCGAGAATGAAGTAACCGCCCTGCAGGCTGGAGTTGCGCATCGCCGAGGAGGCGATGAAATCCGGCTTGCCCGCAAACCAGTTGCGCGCGTCGAGATTGTGCGGAAACAGCTGCGGCAGGTGTTCGTAAAACGCCATGTCCATGCCGATGATGGCGGTCACCGGCGCTTTGAGCGTCTTGGCCCGGTTGCCCTCGCTCATGCAGGGCGCAAGGCGGGCCTTGGCCTCCTGCGACTGCACGAACACGATGCGCGCCGGCGAGCAGTTGGCCGAGGTCGGCCCCCATTTCATCAGGTCGTAGAGCTGGTGCAGCAGGTGCTCGGGCACGGGCTGGTCAAGCCAGGCGTTGTGCGTGCGGGCTTGGTCAAACAGTTGGCGCAGGGCGCTGGCATCGATCATGGGCATGAGGGTTCTCGTGAGTGAACAAGGCTGAAATGGTCGCTCAAAACTGATTTGTAAGTGCATGCGAATCACGGGCGGATCGGCTGCAGGACAATACGCCCATCATGTTCAATCCCAGCAAAGACGAGGTTCGGCAGTTTTTTCTTTCCGCCTGGAAGCGGCATCGTGCAGGCGGCGTGCTCACCCCGCTGGAGATGATCGCTGCGGAGTGGATGGAACAGCACCCCGAATATCACGCCGAACTCTCCGACCCGCAAAGCGCCCGCCGCGACTACGCGGTGGAGCAAGGGCGCACCAATCCTTTTTTGCACCTCTCGATGCACCTGACGATCGCCGAGCAGGTGTCCATCGACCAGCCGCCGGGCATCCGCCAGGCCTTTGAGCTGCTGCGCAGCAAGCTCGGTGAACACGAAGCGCACCACGCCATCATGGAGTGCCTGGGCGAGATGTTGTGGGCGGCGCAGCGCAGCGGTCTGCCCCCCGATGGCGCGGCCTACGTGGACTGCGTGCAGCGGCGCGCCACCCGCCGATAAAACTACCCCTCCACCGCTTCGAGCACGAGTTGCACCTGGGTGATGCCCTGCCAGGTGTTGCTTTCCAGCCGGTAGGCGATGCGCGCCTCGTCAGGCAGGAAATCGGTGCGGCCCCAGGCCACCAGATCGAACAACGTGTTGTCGGGCGTGCCCTCGGCGTCGAGCAGCCGGACTTTGGCCTTGAGGTGGCGCTCGCCGAGCAGACGCTGCTGGCGCACCTGCACCCGGGCGCTGAACAAAGGCGCGGCGAAGCCCTGCCCCCACACCTGCGCACCGAGCAGTGACGCCATTTCGGGCAGCAGCCATTGCGCGGGCAGCGGCCCGTCCACCTCGATGCGGCGCTGCAACTGGGCCGGCGCAAGCCATTCGGCGGCCACTTGCGCAAACGCGGCGCGAAAGCGCTCGAAGCCATCGTCCACCAGCGAACAGCCCGCCGCCATGGCATGACCGCCGAAGCGCAGCAACAGGCCGGGCTCGCGCTTGGACACCAGATCGAGCGCGTCGCGCAGGTGAAACCCGGCGATCGACCGGCCCGAGCCGCGCAGCGTGCCGTCTTCAGCCGGGGCGAACACGAAGGTGGGACGATGCTCGCGCTCTTTGATGCGCCCGGCAACGATGCCGATCACGCCTTCGTGCCAGTTGGGCGCAAACAGGCTGATGGCGGGGGCGCTGCCTTCGGCGCCGAGATCCAGCCCCTCCAGCATGGCCAGCGCCTCGGCCTTGATGCCATCTTCGATGCTGCGGCGCTCGCGGTTGAAGGTATCGAGCAGTTGTGCGAGTTGCAGCGCGCGCGCGGGGTCGTCGGTAGCGAGGCACTCGATGCCCACGGTCATGTCGGCCAGGCGCCCCGCGGCGTTGATGCGTGGCCCCAGCGCAAAGCCCAGATCGGCGCTGTTCACCCGCGCCGCCTCGCGCCCCGCCACCTGCAGCAGCGCGGCGACGCCCGGTTGCATCCGCCCGTCGCGAATGCGCTTGAGCCCCTGCGCCACCAGCAGGCGGTTGTTGACGTCCAGCCGCACCACGTCGGCCACGGTGCCCAGCGCCACGAGGTCGAGCAGCGCGTCGAGGCGCGGCTGGCTGGCGGCGTCGAACACCCCGCGCTGGCGCAGTTCAGACCGCAGCGCCAGCAGCACATAAAACATCACCCCAACCCCGGCGATGGACTTGCTCGGAAAGTCGCAGCCCGGCTGATTCGGGTTGACGATGACTTCGGCCTCGGGCAGCGTGTCGCCCGGCAGGTGATGATCGGTGACCAGCACGCGAATGCCCTGCTCGCGCGCCCGGGCCACGCCCTCCACACTGGCGATGCCGTTGTCCACGGTGACGATCCAGTCCGGCTTGCCGCTTTCGTGTTGCAGCGCCAGATCCACCACTGCGGGCGACAGGCCATAGCCGGTGGTGAAGCGGTTGGGCACCAGGTAGGAGACCGCCGCCCCCATCGCCCGCAGGCCGCGCAGCCCCACGGCGCAGGCGGTGGCGCCGTCGCAGTCGTAATCGGCCACGATGAGCAAGCGTTCGCCGCGCGCAATGGCATCAGCCAGCACCACCGCAGCGGCTTGCGCGCCCTTGAGCAACGCAGGCGGCAGCAAATGCGGCAAGGCCAGCTCCAGTTCGTTCGCCTCCTTCACGCCACGCGCGGCGAACAACTGCGCCAGCAAGGGATGCGTGCCGGCCTCCTGCAGCCGGTGCTGAGCGCGGGGATCGGGTTGGCGCAGAACGAATTGCATGGGTTCGTGTCGAGAGTCAAAACGCTATTTGAACCGATGCCGCAGCGGCCCACCCCCGCCCCTACACTGCGTAGCCCATGTCGCGCTCCAAACTCGTCTCCGCTCTCCTGCCCACGGTGCTGCCGTGGATGACCACGCCGCCGCTGCGACCGCTGCTCAATTGGGGGCTGCGCCGCAGCCTGCGTGCGCCGCGATTGGCGCACACCCGCAGCCCGGCCGACTTCGGACTGGCGTCTGCCACGGTACGCATCCCCACCACCAACGGCAAAACCCTGCACGCCTGGCATCTGCCCGCACCGCAAGCCGCGTCGCTGCCCGCGCCCGCCCTCGTCATCGTGCATGGCTGGGGTAGCAATGCCGACCTCATGCTGCCGCTGGCACCCGCGCTGCATACCGCCGGGTTTGCGCTGCTATTCATCGATACCCGCTGCCACGGCGCCAGCGATGACGAGCCCTTCACCTCGCTGCCGCGCTTCGCCGAAGACACGGTGCACGCGGTGGACTGGTTGGCCGCCCAACCCGACATCGACCCAAACCGCATCGCCCTGCTCGGCCATTCCGTCGGCGCGGGCGCGGTGCTGCTGGCCGCCACCTGGCGGCCGCAGATCGCCGCCGTCGTCAGCCTGGCCGCCTTCGCCCACCCCGCCGACATGATGCAGCGCTGGATGGTCGAACAAAACCTGCCAGCCGCTGTCATCGGCCCTTACATCCTGCAGTATGTGCAGCGCACCATCGGCTATCGCTTCGACGCCATCGCCCCGGCTCACACCCTGCCGCAGTTGTGCTGCCCCGTGCTGCTGATGCACGGCGAACACGACACCACGGTGCCGGTGGAAGACGCGCACCGGCTGCAGGTGGCGGCCGCCTCCGACAAGGTGCAACTGCACATCGGCCCCGGCGGGCATGATTCGATGGAGGCTTTTCTCGAGCAGATGCCCCAGGTCATCGGCTTCCTGAATCAGGTCAACAGCGCACCGTCAGATCTGGCAAACCGCATCGCCACGGACTCGGGTTGCGGCTGCTACGCGTCGATCTCCGGCCGCCCCCAGTAGTAGCCCTGTCCCCAGTCCACGCCGATGCGGCGCATGACTTCGGCGGTGGCCTCGTCTTCGATGCCTTCGACGATGGTCAGGATGCCCAGCTCGTGCGCCATGCTGTTGATCGAGCGCACCATGGCCTGCGCTCGCGCGCTGTGCGCGGCTTCACGCACCAGCTCGGCCTCGATCTTGATGTAGCTCACCGGCAGCTTGAGCACATAGAGATACGACGAATAGCCGCTGCCGAAATCGTCCACCGCGAGCTGGAAGCCGAAGTCGATCAGCGGCTGCACCAGTTTGCGCACGGCCTCGGCGTCGCCGATGAGCTGGCGTTCGGTGATCTCGATGACCATGGGCTTGGCCTTGCCGGTCATGTCCACCGCGCAGGTGCTGCAGAAATGCTGCGCCCGGTCGAGCAGTTGTTGCACATCTTCCGGTCGACTGAGGAAGTCGGCAGAGCAGTTGATCATGTACTTCATCGGCGTGCCGGTCTGCTGCATGCGCTGGCTGCAATGCGACATGACCTGTTTGGACACGCGCGCGTCGATGCGGTGCTCCAGGCGCAGACGGTTGGCCACGTCGATGAACTGCCCGGCCGCAATCACTTCGCCGTTTTCCGCAACCAGCCGCGCGAGGGCTTCAAACCCCATGATCTGCCCGTCGGCCAGGGACACCAGCGGCTGATAGGCCACGCGGATGCGGTCGTCCTCAATGGCGCGCTTGAGGGTGAAGCCCTGCAGATAGTCCTGCGCCGACTTGCCCTCGAACTGCTTGACTCGGTTGCGCCCGCCGGCCTTGGCGTTGTAGAGGGCGGAGTCGCATTGCCCCAGCAACTCGGCCACGGTCAGATGGCTCTCATGCGCCCAGGCCGAGACGCCAAAGCTCGCCGTCAGCCGCAATTCGGCCCCGCCAACGGACATGCGGGTGTGCGAGATGATGTCGCGCAGCTTCTCCGCCGCAGCGTGCGCGGTTTCCAGGGATGAATCGGGCAGCAGCACCAGAAACTCCTCGCCGCCCCAGCGCGCCACCTGGTCTTCCTTGCGCACCTTTGTTTGCAGCAGGTGCGCCACCTGCTGCAGCACGGCGTCGCCTGCGGCGTGGCCGAAACCGTCGTTGATCAGCTTGAAGTGATCGAGGTCGAACAGCACCAGCGCGTAGCCGATGCCGTGCTGCTGCGCGTTGTCGTGGGCGCGCTGCAGGTATTCGCCCATGCCGCGGCGGTTGAGCAGCCCGGTGAGGCTGTCCTGATTGGCCAGGCGGTACATGATCTCGGCGCGGTCGCGCAGTTGCATGCTGTCGCGCTCGGCCTGTTTGCGCACCAGCCGATAGGCCAGCGTGAGCACCGCCAACCACAGCACCAGAATGGTCAGCGCAGGCCAGTAGGCCCGCCAGAAATCGCGCCAGATCAAAGCGCGCGGCACGGTCATGTTCACCAGCACGTCGTAGTGCGGCAGGCGCACCCAGGCGCCCAGGCGGGGAATGTCGTCCGAGTCCACCCGGCCGCTGAACACGCCGGAGGTGGCGCCATCCGGCGCACGCCGTACCGCACGGGCCAGTTCTCCCTGCCGCTTGGCGCTGTAAAAGCGCGGCAAATCGTCCGTTTTGGGCGCAGGCCAGCGCGCGAGCAGGTAGCCATCTGCGCGCATCAGTGCGATCGACATGCCGGGCATGGCATATTCCGCAGCCGCCACGGAACGCCGCCAGCGCTCGAGAAAGTCATTGAGCTCCACGGGTACAGCGATCAAGAACTGGGGCTGCCCCGCGGAGTTTTTCACGATCAGGCGCAGAGGAATCACCCAGCGATGCAGCATGGGGCCATACACTGCCTTGCCCACCTCCAGGCCGCCTGTGCGCCCCGCCTGTTGGATGCCCGGCCAGATGTCGGGCATGTTGCGGAAATTGGGCAAGCGCGTCTGTCCGGGCAGGGTCGTGGCAAACATCTGGCCATCGGCCATGGACAGATTGATCGACAAGGCCTGATCCGGCCCGAGCAGGGTGCGATAGCGCTGCAACAGCGCTTGGAGCTGATCGGGTGCAGCCAGCAATTCAGGACGCGTCAGCAGATCGTTGCCCAGCGCGGATATGACCGACTCGTATCGACCGAGATAGGCCGAGGTAGCGTCCGCGAGAAATGCCGTTTCCACCCGCAGGGTGCTGCGCAGCGTGTCGTCCTGCCGCTGCCAGTTGATCCAGGCCAGCCAGGCCGCGAAAAACAAGGTGAGCCCGACCAGGCCCCAATAGCCGCGACGCAATCGGCGCGGCATGGCCGCGGCGCCTTGCGGCGCAAGCGTCTGGGCGGGGGAAAACAGCGGGGTGGAACCAGGCATGCAGCAAAAAATCTCGTACCGGTATCCCGCACGATGCTGTGCGATCTGCGCCGGTTTTTTTAAGTTGGCCGCAGTGTAAATGCGCCTTGTCTGAAGATCGCGTCGATTACTTCACACTTTGGCGGCCACCCCCGCGAACGCGCGTGATCCCTCTGGGCGCTGCGCCCTGTGTCGGCAGATCGAGGCCCGAGTGCATCTGTGGCGTTTACAGGCCCTACATGCCCACGTAGTTCGGCCCGCCCCCGCCTTCGGGCGCAACCCAGACGATGTTCTGCGTCGGGTCTTTGATGTCGCAGGTCTTGCAGTGCACGCAGTTCTGCGCGTTGATCTGCAATTTGTCGCAGCCGTCCCGGCCCTTGACGACTTCGTACACCCC
>CALBRU010000149.1 GCA_937927695.1 uncultured Thiomonas sp.
CTGGCGCAGGCCATCTTCGATCAGGCGCGCGGTGAGCAGCAGGGCGAGAAACATCACCACCGAATCAAAATACACATGGCTCTGGCCGTGCCACACGCTCCACACGCTGGCGGCAAACGCGCTCCACAGACCGAGAGTGACGGGCACGTCCATCGCCAGGCGACGGTTGCGCACGTCGCGCAGCGCTCCCATGAGGAAAGGCCAGCCGGAAAACAGCAAGGCGGGCAAGGTGAGCGCCAGGCTGCCCCACTGGAAAATGCCCTGCTCCGCCGCGTTGAGCCCCTCGGCATCGAGGTAGCCCGGCCAGGCGAACATCATCACCTGCATCATCGCCAGCCAGGCCACGAGGGTGCGCAAAATGGCCAGACGACGGGCGCGGCGGTGGTTGATCTCACTCTGGTGACGCGCATTGGGCAGTGGGCGATAACCCACCTCGGCAAGCGCCTGAAACACCTGAGCCAGTTGCACAGTGTTGGCGTCCCACTGCAACGCCACGCGACGGGTCGAGTAGTTCACCGTGGCGGCGAGCACGCCCGGAATAGCCCGCAGCCGCTGCTCGATCAGCCAGACGCAGGCGCCGCAATGAATGCCATCGACCGCGATTTGAGTGCTCCACCGACCTTCGCCCAGCGACGTGGCATAGGCGGTGAGAAACGCCGGGTCGGCCAGCGCCATCCACTGCTGATGGAGTTTGTCGATCTCTTCGCGCGGCAGCGCGGCCAGCGCGCCTTCGCCTGCGGTGCGGCGGTCGTAATAGGCGCACAGCCCGCCCTGCACGATGATCTCGGCCGCCGCCGCGCAGCCCTGGCAGCAAAAGCTGCGCCACTGTCCGTCCAGTTCCATGCGCACCGGCGCGTCGCCCAAAGGCAGGCTGCAGTGATAGCAGCCGGTCGCCTCAGCGGGCTGCGCTGGCAACTGCGCCTGATTAGGGGCGCCGGGCAGGGGAAGGATGGAACTCGACATGATCGCCATCCTAGAAACTGCGCCATCACACCGCCTTGAGATGTATCAAGAAGTTTCTATACATTGTCAAGGGTATTCCCGGATGAAACCGGACGATCAATCTGGGTCAGCCCTGCCACTGCGCCCACACCTTTTCCAGACGCTTGATCGATACCGGCATGGGCGTGCGCAGTTCTTGGGCGAACAGTGACACCCGTAGTTCTTCGAGCAGCCAGCGCAGCTCTTGCAGGCGTGGCGGCAGGTGCCCGTGATAGTTAGCCGCCTCGCGCTGCCAGCGGGTGAGCCAAGGGGCGAGCTGGGTGCTGAGTTGCGCATCGCGGGCCGGATCGGTGCGAAACTTATCCAGCCGCCGCCCGATGGCCTGCAAATAGCGGGGAAAGTGCGTGATTTGCGCGGGCGGCGTTTCGGCGATGAAGCGCGGGGGCAACAAGGCCTGCAGCTGGGCGCGGATGTCGGCGTGCAGCGCGGATTGATTCTTGTACGCGGCGAGTTTTTTCTGCACTTGCGCGTGCTCGCCCAGAATTTGCGCCGTCAGCCGCGCCATTTCGGCGGCCAGCAGTTGAAAGCGGGGCTTGCCTTCATTCAAGCGTTGGGCGAAGGCGGATTTGTCGGCAGGCAGCGGCTCGGCGAGGAAGGCCCGGTCGAGCGCCGCATCCATAATCTGCGCGCGCAGCAGTTCAGCCGTGCCCAGCGACATGAACTGCATCGCCGCCTGCTGGAATCCGGGCAGATTTTTTTCCGCGTGCTTGATCTGATCGCGCAGCTGCAGGGCGAACAGACGGCGCAGGCCGCTACGGTGCAGCCGCGCGGCCTCCTCGGCGGTGTCGAACACCTCCACATCGACTGCGCCGCCTTTGTCCACCAGGGCAGGAAAGCCGATCAGGGTGTGCGCGCCCCGGTGCAGCTCCAGCAGTTCGGGCAGGGCGTCGAAGGTCCAGTCGGTCAGTCCTTGCAGCGCATCGGTGGGCACATCGGTGGACGCTTCGCGCGGTGCTGCGGGCACCACACCGGCAACCGCGCGCGCTGGCGCCGGGGGCTCGGACGGGGCCTTAGCGTCTATTTTCGGCGACAGTTGGGTGCGCAATTTGGCAAGTTCGGCAAACGCGCTGCGTGAAGCCTGGCCGTGATCGGCACGCAGTTTGTCGATGTCGCGCCCGACGTCGATGCGCCGTCCGTGGGCGTCGATCACCTGCACGTTGAAAAACAGATGAGCCCCGAGGGTTTCGAGCTTGAAGTCGCTGCGCTGCAGCGCCAGCCCGGTGTGCTCGCGCACCTGTTCGCGCAAGGCGTCGAGCAGGTCGCCCTGGCCGAATCGCTCGGCCGCGGTGAGCTGCGCAGCGAACGCCTCGGCGGTTTGCGGCAGCGGCACGAGGCGCGCACGCGGGCGTTGCGGCAGGCTTTTGAGCAGCGCCAGAATCTTTTCCTTGAGCAGCCCCGGCACCAGCCATTGCAGCCGCTGCGCCGGAATCTGGTTGAGCGCGGCCAGCGGCGCCTGCACCGTGACGCCGTCGCGCGCGCCGCCGGGGTCGAAGGTGTAGTCGAGCTGCAGCTCCAGTGCGCCGAGCTTGAGGCGGTTGGGAAACGTCTCGGTGGTGATGCCGGCCGCTTCGTGGCGCATCAACTCGTCGCGCTGCAGGAACAGCAGCTTGGGCTTGGCCCGCACCGCATCGCGATACCAGCGGTCGAAACTGGCGCCGCCGTGCACTTCGTCGGGCACTTGCTGGTCGTAGAAGGCGTAGATGAGTTCTTCGTCCACCAGCACGTCGAGCCGCCGCGCCTTGTGTTCGAGACGTTCAATGTCGGCGATCAGCGCCTGGTTGTGCTGGAAAAACGGCCAGCGGCAGTCCCACTCGCCCGCGACCAGGGCCTCGCGCAAAAAAATCTCGCGCGCCTGCTTGGGGTCGAAACGGCCGAAATCCACCCGTCGCTGGTTGTAAACCACCAGTCCATACAGCGTCGCGCGCTCAAAGGCGGTGACTTGCGCTGGCTTCTTTTCCCAATGTGGATCGAGCAGGCTGGTCTTGAGCAGGTGCGCGCCTACGCGCTCCAGCCACTGCGGCTCGATGCGCGCCACGCCGCGGGCGTAGAGGCGGCTGGTTTCCACCAGCTCCGCCGCCATGATCCACCGCCCTGCCTTGCGCCCCAGCGGCGACGACGGATGGATGGCAAAACGGATGCCCCTCGCGCCAAGGTACTGGGCATCGTCATCGCCCTTGTAGCCCACGTTGCCGAGCAGGCCGCTGAGCAAAGCGCAGTGAATCTGCTCGTAGGTCGCTTCGGTCGTGTTGAGCCGCCAACCCTGCTCGGCCACCAGGGTGTGCAACTGGCTGTGCACGTCATGCCATTCGCGCAGGCGCAGCGGCGATAGATACTGGCCGCGCAGTTCGCCCCACAATTTGCGCTGCGACTTTTTGTGGGCAATGGCCGCGTGGTAATGCGCCCAGAGCTTGAGCCAGCCGAGAAATTCGGAGCGCTCGTCGCTGAACTTGCGATGCGCTTCATCGGCAGCCTGCTGCGCCTCGGCAGGACGTTCGCGCGGGTCTTGCACCGACAGCGCCGCGGCGATGATCAGCACTTCGGTCAGCGCCTCGCGGTTGCGCGCCTCCAGAATCATGCGGCCGATGCGTGGGTCCAGCGGCAGTCGGGCAAGCTCTCTGCCCAAGGGGGTGAGCGCATTGCGGTCGTCCACCGCACCCAGTTCGGTGAGCAACTGGTAGCCGTCGGCAATCGCCTTGCCCGGCGGCGGTTCGATGAACGGAAACTGCTCGATGGAATCCAGCCCCAGAGCCTTCATGCGCAGAATGACCGCAGCCAGCGAAGACCGCTGGATTTCCGGCGTGGTGAAGCGCGGCCGCTCAGCGAACTCGGCTTCGTCGTACAGCCGGATGCACACGCCGTTGGCCACCCGGCCGCAACGGCCCGCGCGTTGCTGCGCCGCCGCCTGGCTGATGGGTTCGACCTGCAGCATTTCCACCTTGTTGCGGTAGCTGTAGCGTTTCACCCGCGCCAGACCGGCGTCGATGACGTAGCGGATGCCCGGCACGGTGAGCGAGGTTTCGGCCACATTGGTCGCCAGCACGATGCGCCGCGCTCCGCCCGAAGCGAACACGCGGTCTTGCTCGGCCTGCGACAGGCGGGCGTACAGCGGCAAGATCTCCACGCCAACGCGCTTGGTGTCGAGATGGTGTTTGCGCAGCGCCGCCTCGGCTTCTCGGATTTCGCGCTCGCCAGGCAGAAACACCAGAATGTCGCCGGAGCCAAGCCGCCAAAGCTCGTCCACCGCGTCGCAGATCGCCGCAGACTGGTCGCGGTCATCGCCCTTGTCCACGCCAAAAGGCCGCCAGCGCACTTCCACCGGATACAGCCGCCCCGAAACTTCGATGCCCGGAGCAAGCCGCCCTGAAGAGTCGGCGAAATGCTGTGCAAAGCGGTCTGCATCGATCGTTGCCGAGGTGACGATGACCTTCAGATCCGGGCGTCTGGGCAACAACTGCTTGAGGTAGCCCAGCAGCACGTCGATGTTCAGGCTGCGCTCGTGCGCCTCGTCGATGATCAAGGTGTCGTAGGCGCGCAGCAGCGGATCGGTCTGGGTTTCCGCCAGCAAGATGCCGTCGGTCATCAGCTTGATCGATGCCCCGGGCTGCAGCCGGTCGTTGAAGCGCACCTTGTATCCGGCAATCGCGCCCAGCTCGCTGCCCAGTTCCTGCGCAATCCGCCGGGCGATGCTCACCGCCGCCAGCCGCCGCGGCTGGGTGTGACCGATCAGCCCCGTTCCGCCCGCCCCCAGCCCGCGCCCGATGGACAGCGCGATCTTGGGCAACTGCGTGGTCTTGCCCGATCCGGTTTCGCCGCAGACGATCACCACCTGATGCTCGCGCAGTGCACGCGCGATGTCCTCGCGCCGCAGCGAAACCGGCAGATCTTCAGGAAAGCGCACTTCGCCTACGGGCGTCGCTGCCACAGGCTTGCGCGGTGCGGCAGCAGGGCGCTGGCGTGAGGGTCGGGCGGCGGTGGATTCGGGCATGGAAGACATCAAAAACAAAAGCAACCCGACATTTTCGGATAATCGGGCCATGATCGCCCAGCAAGAACAATTCGTCGATTGGCTGCGCTCCGTCGCGCCTTACATCCATGCCCATCGCGGCAAGACCTTCGTGGTCGCCATCGCCGGCGAATTGATCGCGGCCGGACGCCTCAACGCGCTGGTGCAGGATGTTGCGCTGCTCACCGCGATGGGCGTGCGCATCGTGCTCGTGCACGGCTTTCGTCCGCAGGTCGAAGCGCAGTTGCGCGAAAAAGGCGTCGGCGCGCGCTATTCACACGGCATGCGGGTGACCGATGAAGTCGCGCTCGATGCCGCGCAGGAAGCCGCTGGCCAGTTGCGCTTCGAAATTGAAGCCACGTTCTCGCAAGGCCTGCCCAACACGCCGATGGCCGGCGCCACTGTGCGCGTGGTCTCCGGGAATTTCATCATCGCCCGCCCCGTAGGCGTGATCGACGGCCTCGATTTTCAGCACACCGGGCTGGTGCGCAAGGTCGATGCGCCCACCATTCAGCGTGCGCTGGAATATGGCGCGGTCGTGCTCATGTCGCCCTTCGGTTACTCGCCCACGGGCGAAGCATTCAACCTCAGCATGGAAGACGTGGCCAGCAGCGTGGGCGCGGCCATCAAGGCGGAAAAGCTCGTGCTGATCACCGAGGTGGACGGCGTGATCGACGATGCGCACAACCTCATCCCCGAACTGACCGTCGCGCAGGCCGAAAGCCTGCTGTCGCGCCTGCCCGATCCGCAGCAGCCCACCGACACCGCGTTTTATTTGCGCCACGCGGTACGCGCCGTGCGCGGCGGCGTGACGCGAGCGCACATCGTGCCGTTTGCCATCGACGGCTCGCTGCTGCTCGAACTCTTCACCCACGACGGCGTAGGCACCATGATCGCCGACGAGCATCTCGAACATCTGCGGCAAGCCACGGCCGACGACGTGGGCGGCATCCTGCAACTCATCGAGCCGCTGGAAGAACAAGGCGTGCTGGTCAAGCGAAGCCGCACCGAAATCGAGCGCGACATCGGTTACTACACAGTGCTGGAGCATGACGGCATCATCTTCGGCTGCGCCGCGCTCTACCCCTACGCCGAGCAGAAAACCGGCGAAATGGCTGCGCTCACCGTTCACCCTTCCGCCCAAGGTCAGGGCGATGGTGAGCGCATCCTCAAACACATCGAACAACGCGCTCGGGCGCTGGGACTGCACAGCATTTTTGTGCTCACCACCCGCACCATGCACTGGTTTCTCAAACGGGGCTTTGTGCTGGTCGAGCGCGAATGGCTGCCGCCCGAGCGCCGCCTGCGCTACGACGACCAGCGACGCTCGCGTGTGCTGGTCAAACATCTCGGCTGAAACCTCAATAAAGGACACTTTCATGGCACGCACGATTCACTGCATCAAACTCGGCCGCGAGGCTGAAGGCCTCGATTTCGCGCCCTACCCCGGCGAACTTGGCGCACGCATCTACAACAACGTCTCCAAGGAAGCCTGGGCGGCCTGGCTCAAGCACCAGACCATGCTGGTGAATGAAAACCGCCTCAACCTGGCCGACGCCCGCGCCCGCCAATACTTGGCGCGGCAAATGGAAAAATACTTTTTCGGCGAAGGCGCCGAAATGCCGCAAGGCTACGTGCCGCCCACGGCCTGAGTTGAACTGAGCAGCCTGAAGCTGGACGCAATACAGATTCCGCACACTCGCTGCGCGAATACTCCATATAGTATTT
>CALBRU010000150.1 GCA_937927695.1 uncultured Thiomonas sp.
CCGCGCCAGACCCGCAAAACTGGCAATACCGCATCAGCGTGGCGGATATCAGCGGCGGCGGTGCGTTCTCGTCGTATCCAGGCGTGGAGCGCTGGTTTGCCGTGCTGCAAGGCGAGGGCGTGCACCTGCAGATTGACGGCAGCAGCCATTGCCAACGGCCACACGACGACGCGCTGCGCTTCGATGGCGCAGCGCAGATTCACTGCCAACTGTTGGGCGGCGCCACGCGCGATCTCAACCTCATGCTGCGCAACGTCTGTGGACGAATGCAGCGCGCAGATGCGGGGCTTGCCTGGAGCGTGGCAGAGGGCGCGTGCGGCTTGTTCGCCACGCAACCGGGGCAATGCCGCATCCGCGCCCCGCGCGATGTGAGCCACCCCGCTGTCTTTCAGATGCCCGCTTTCAGCTTGCTGTGGTTTGAGCGCACGCCCGGCAGCCTGATCTTTGAGGCCGATCACGCCGGCGAAACCCGCATCGGCTATTGGCTGGCTGCCCAAACGGAGCCCACTGCATCATGTTGACCCTCTATCGCAATGCCCGGCTGTGTACCCTCGATGGCCCACACGGATGGGGTTTGATCGACGAGGGCGCGCTGCTTGTCGAGGGCGACATGCTGCGCTGGGTTGGCCCTGCGTCGGCGTTGCCGCGCGATGCCGCTGTCGAACTCACGCACGATCTGGGCGGCGCCCTGGTCACGCCGGGTTTGGTCGACTGCCACACCCATCTGGTCTACGGCGGGCAGCGCGCTGACGAGTTCGAGCAGAGGCTCAATGGGGCGAGCTACGAAGACATCGCCCGTGCAGGCGGTGGCATTCGGGCGACGGTGCGGGCGACCCGTGCCGCCAGTGATGCCGAGCTTCTGGACGCCACGCGCGAGCGCGCCCGCACACTCATGCGGGCTGGTGTCACCACGGTGGAAATCAAGTCCGGCTACGGCTTGAGCCTGGAACACGAAGCCCGTTGTCTTCGCGCGGCGCGTCGCGTCGGGCAGGAGCTGCCGCTGACCGTGCGCACCACCTGCCTTTCCGCGCACACCCTGCCGCCAGAGTTCGAGGGCCGTGCAGACGACTACATCGACGCCGTCTGCACTTGGCTGCCCCAACTCAAGGCCGAGGGATTGGTGGACGCGGTGGATGCGTTTTGCGAGCGCATCGCCTTCAGTCCAACGCAAACCGGGCGAGTGTTCGACGCCGCCCGCGCCCTCGGCCTGCCGGTCAAGCTGCATGCGGAACAACTCAGCGATCAGGGCGGGGCGGCGCTGGCCGCCCGTTACGGCGCGCTGTCCTGCGATCATCTGGAGTATCTCGACGCACAAGGCATCGCGGCGATGGCACGCGCGGGCAGCGTGGCGGTGTTGTTGCCCGGCGCGTTCTACTTCCTGCGCGAAACCCGCTTGCCGCCGGTCGCCGCGCTGCGCGAGGCGGGCGTGCCCATCGCGCTCGCCACCGACCACAACCCCGGCTCATCGCCTACCCTGAACCCGCTGCTCATGCTCAATATGGCCTGCACCCTGTTTCGCCTCACGCCCGAAGAAGCCTTGCGCGGCTTCACCGTGAATGGCGCCCGGGCACTCGGCTTGCGCGACCGCGGCCAGCTCGCCGCAGGGCAGCGGGCCGACTTCGTGGCCTGGCCCCTGCGCCATCCCAACGAACTCAGTTACTGGCTGGGTTTGAACCCGCCCTGCCGAGTGTTCATCGGCGGCCAGGAGGTTTGAACCATGCAAGACACAGCCACCTACACCCTTCATTCCGGCGACAGCCCCCTGCTGGTGAGCCTGCCGCATGTGGGCACGGAAATTCCCGCCGCCCTCAAGCCGCGCTACACCGTGCAGGCCCTGAATGTGGACGATACCGATTGGCATCTTGATCAGATCTACGCC
>CALBRU010000151.1 GCA_937927695.1 uncultured Thiomonas sp.
CGTCTTGCGCAGCGAGAGTCGGCGGGAGGTTCAAACCCTCGCGCAGGAGATCGGCGTCGGGGCCGCGTCGCAGCCAGTCCAGCAGGTCGATGATCCAGAGCGCTTGCTCCACGGGCTGCGCCTGTGCGCTGGCCGCGTCGAGCAGCGAATGCACCTCTGTCGCCGCGCGCGCCGCCGCCTTGCGCGCTCGTCGCTTGGCAAAAAACATCAGTGCAGACTCCGCGGCTGAACCAGCGCGAACTCGGGAATGTGCGCCTCGAAGCGCTCGCCATCTTCAGCGACACAGAAATAACTGCCGCGCATACTGCCCATCGGCGTACTGAGTTGCGACCAACTGGTGTATTCGAACGCTTCGCCAGGCTTGAGAAAAGGCTGCTGCCCCACCACGCCCAGACCGCGCACGTCCTCCACCTTGCCCGCGCCGTCGGTAATGATCCAGTGGCGGGAAATGAGCTGCGCGGCCACGCGTCCAGTGTTGATCACGGTGACGGTGTAGCTGTAGGCATAAACGCCTTGCTCCGTATCCGACTGCTCGGGCAGGTATTGCGGAATCACCGAAACGGAAAATTGATAGGTCGACATGCCGCTGATTCTAGGAGGAGTGAGCGCCTGAGAAGGCTGGACATTCAGGGAATTGCGCCGCGTCATGCAGTTGGGTTCAAATCCCTACAGAATCAGTTGGGCATCCCTCTAAAATGAACGCCATGAAAACCTACCGCATCGCCCCCAGCATTCTCTCGGCCGACTTTGCCCGCCTGGGCGAGGAGGTGCGCAACGTCATCGACGCCGGCGCCGATTTCATCCACTTCGACGTGATGGACAACCATTACGTGCCCAACCTCACCATCGGCCCGTTGGTGGCCGAGGCCATCAAGCCCTACTGCAAGAAGGCCGACGGCACCCCCATCACGCTCGATGTGCACCTGATGGTCGAGCCGGTCGATGCCATCGCCCAATCCTTCGTCAAGGCGGGCGCCGACATCGTCAGCTTCCACCCCGAAGCCAGCAAGCACGTCGATCGCACCCTGCAGATGATTCGCGACGGCGGTGCCAAGGCCGGGCTGGTGTTCAACCCCGCTACGCCGCTTTCCGTGCTCGACTACGTCATGGACAAGGTCGATCTGGTGCTGCTGATGAGCGTGAACCCCGGCTTCGGCGGCCAGAGTTTCATTGAAAGCAGCCTGCCCAAGGCCAAACAGGTACGCGCCAAGCTCGACGCCTACAAGGCGCAGACGGGCCGCGACATCCTGCTCGAAATTGACGGCGGCATCAAGCCCGACAACATCGCCGCTGCCGCTGCTGCCGGGGTGGACACCTTCGTAGCCGGCAGCGCCATTTTCGGCAAGCCCGACTACAAGGCCGTGATCGACGCCATGCGCGCCAACCTCGCGGCGGTGGCCTGATGGACGCCCGCGCCGCTGTAGCGCCTGCCCTGACCCTGGTCGGCCACGCGGTGCAGGCCGCCATCATCGATCTCGACGGCACCATGATCGACACCCTGGGCGACTTTCATGCGGCGCTATCGCGGTTGATGGACGAACTCGGCCTGCCCGCGGTCAGCCGTGAGCAGGTGGAGCATCGCATCGGCAAAGGCTCCGAATATCTGGTGCTGCAGACTCTGCGCATTCACCTCCCCGACGATCAGGCCCAAGACCTGTACCCGCGCGCCATCGAAACTTATCAGCGTATTTACGGCACCATCAACGGCCAGTATTCCAACCCGTTTCCCGGCGTGCCCGAGGGGCTGGCGGCCCTGAAGGCTGCGGGTCTGCGACTGGCCTGCATCACCAACAAGCCCACACGCTACGCGCGCGAACTGCTCGATATCAAAGGGCTGCTGCAGCACTTTGAGGTGGTCAACGGCGGCGACGCCTTCCCGCGCAAGAAGCCCGACCCCATGCCCTTGGTCGAAACCTGCAAGCAAATCGGCCTGCCTACCGCGGTGGTGCTGATGATTGGCGATTCGCAGAACGATGCCTTGGCCGCCCGCGCCGCCGGTTGCCCGGTGGCTCTGGTCACCTACGGCTACAACCACGGCGAACCCGTGCGTGCAGTGGACGCAGATGGTTTTGCCGACCGCATCGGTGATTTGCTGACTAGCTGAGCGAAGCCAAGGCGAAAAAAAGCCGCGCCAGATCGGAGCGGCTTTTTTGCGGGCCAAAACCGAGGCGGTCAGCCGTTGATGTTCTGCTTTTGAATCGAGGCGTTGGACAGCACGCCAGCGGGCAGCATGCGCAGCATGGCCTGATACAACTCGGCGTTGCCCGTGCCCGGGATGATGTGTGCGCCCGGGCCCATCAGCACGATGCCGTTGGCGGGTTCAAACAACAGTTCGACCGTCTCGCCCTTCGGGATTTGTTTCACGCTGGCGAGTTGTTTGCTGAAAGCGTCCATGGCGGGCTTGAACGAAGCGTACTGCGCGGCGGACACGCCTTTTTTCACCCCAGCATCCAGCGCCTTGGCCAGAGCGTCGGCCGACATATTGGAAATGGCGGTGAGGCGAATCGATTTGGCGCCGGGCATAGTCATGATGCTGCTGGCCGACGTGGTGTTTTGCGGCAGGTACACCGCCGCGGCCATCTTGCCGCCCATGTTGACCACGCCAGCGCCGTTGATCAGCAGGGGCACGCCGTTGGCCGGGGCGGTTTGCATTACGGGGACACCCCCCACTTTGACGGCGGCATTGGCGCTTACGGCGCCGAAGGTCGCGGCCAGCGCGATGGCGGTAGCGGTCAGAACTGTTTTCATGGACGATCCTCGGGTGGTTTGTGGGTATATCAGCCAAATCTTATTTTATGAACCCAACCCTTGCATGTTCGGGTTTTCACCGAAACGGCGTGTTTGAGTGGTCACCAAACATGACGGCGCGCAAGCCTTGCCCGGTGAAGCCGGTCAGTTGCTGTCCGCTTCGTTGCCCAGCAGCGCACGTTTGAGCCGGTCTTCAGCGGGATCTTTGCCCAGCCAGATTTTGAGCATGGAGTTGAAAAACTGCGGCTCTGTGAACACCCCGCCCGAGGGCACGCCATCGATGGCGATGGTGCTCCCCTTGCCGGGAATCTCGCGGATAGTCACCGTTTCCCCGGTTTTGATCTGGCTTTTTTGGGCAAACAGTCCGCCCAGTTGCACCAAGCTGGGAATGAAGGCGCTGAACTCCTCCGGGCTGAGGTTGTTTTTGATGCCCTCGTTGAGTTTGTCGCCGAGTTCCTTGCCGCTCACATCACGCAGCAGGGTGAGTTTCAACTCCTTGGGCCCGGCCATGTTGTAAATCGCCTGCGGTTGCGCGCTTTTCTGCGGCAAATACAGCGCGGCGGTGTAAACCTTGAAAAAGAACACGTACCGGGTGCCGGCGCCGTTGAGCGTCAGCGTCTTGCCGCCGACATCCACTTGCGGCGGAATATCCACGCCGTGCAGGGTGAGCGCCTGCGCGCTCGGCATGAAAGATGCGACTGCCAGTGCGGCGATCAGCGAGGCGGCTGCGCCGAATATGCGCAACGGCTTGTGAGCGGTGTGATCCATGAAGTCTCCTGTTGTCTGTTATCGAACGGTCGTTCATTTTTCGTAAAACGCCGTGCTTTGACAAGTGAATTTGGATCGGGTGCCGTTTAAGATACTGCAACGACACCCATGAAGGAGACGTCATGCCCAAGGTTTTTCAGGACAGCTACCCCGACGCGCTGGCGCACTGCTATGGCTGCGGCCGCCTCAATGCCGAGGGGCATCAGATCAGGACCGTCTGGGACGGTGATGAAACGGTCACGCGCTTTACGCCCCAGCCCTATCACATCGCAGTGCCTGGCTTTGTGTATGGCGGCTTGATCGCCTCGCTGATCGATTGCCACAGCACCGGCACGGCGGCAGCGGCGATGTACCGTGCCGAAGGGCGCGAGATGGACAAGATCGGGAGAGCGGCGTGGAGGGAAAGAGTGTAGATCTCGGTGGTCGCCGTAGCGTTAAAAA
>CALBRU010000152.1 GCA_937927695.1 uncultured Thiomonas sp.
GCAGGAGCTCACCCGCATGATGGCCGAGTCGGTCAACGACATCGCCATGGTGCAGGGCACGCTCAGCCGCCTGCTGCGCGAAGTTGACGACGACATGACCCGCCAGGCGCGCCAGACTCGCGAACTGCAGCGCGACCTGCTGCGCACGCGCATGGTCGAGTTCGACAGCCTGTCCGAGCGGCTTTACCGCACCGTGCGTCAGGCGGCCAAAGACCTCGGCAAAGCAGTGCGTCTGGAAATCATCGGCGGCGCCATCGAACTTGATCGCGGCGTGCTCGAACGCGTTTCCAGCAGCTTCGACCACTTGCTGCGCAACGCCGTGGCGCACGGCATCGAGACTGCGGAAGAACGCAAGGCGGCGGGCAAGCCCGAAGTCGGCACCATCACCCTGAGCCTGCGGCAAGACGGCAACGAAGTCGTCATCACCCTGACCGACGACGGGCGCGGTCTGAACTATGCCGCCATCCGTGCCAAGGCCGAACGTCTCGGTCTGCTCGCTCCAGGGCAGAACGTCTCCGAGGCAGAACTGACGCAACTGGTCTTTCGCCCGAACTTCAGCAGCGCCGAGAGCACCACTGCAGTGGCTGGCCGCGGCGTGGGGCTCGACGTGGTGCGCACCGAAGTCAACGCCCTGGGCGGTCGCGTACTGCTCGACAACCAGCCAGGCTCTGGCGCTCGCTTCACCCTGCTGCTACCGCTGACCACCGCCATCACCCATGTGGTCTTGCTGCGCACCGGCGCTGCCGTGTATGCCGTGCCCGCCAATCTGGTGGACATCGTGCTGCGCTTCAAGCCCGAGCAGATCGCCAACGCCGCGCGCACCCTGAGCATCGAGTATGCCAACAATACTTTGCCCTTCTACTGGCTGGGCGCCCTGCTCGGGCAATCGGGCGGCAGCAGTGAGCCGTTCGGCAAAAGCGTGCCCGTGGTGGTGATTCGAAGCGCCACGCAGCGTGTGGCCATTCAGGTCGATGAAGTCGTGGGCAACCGCGAAGTGGTGGTGAAAAACCTGGGGCCGCAGCTCTCACGCGTGCCGGGTTTGGCCGGCATTTCCGTGCTGCCCAACGGAGACGCCGCGCTGATCTATAACCCGGTGGCGCTCGCCGCGGTTTATGGCGCTGATGCCTCGGCCCGCATGCAGGCCGTGCCGCTGGCGCCCGTGGCCCAGAGAGAGGACGCTGCCCCCGCCTCGGTTTCCACCTCGGTTTCCACCTCACTTTCGACCTCCGAGCCCGCCGAGACGCTGATCGATGCGTCGGGGCTGACTCCTGGGCTGCCCCCCACTGGCGACGCGGCGCAGGCCGCGAAGGGCGGCAATCCGCTGATCATGGTGGTGGACGACTCCATCACCGTGCGCCGCGTCACCCAGCGCCTGCTGCAGCGCAACGGTTATCTGGTGCAACTCGCCAAAGACGGCCTCGACGCCCTGGAGCAGTTGCAGCAGATCAGCACCCTGCCCAATGTGATTCTGCTCGACATCGAAATGCCGCGCATGGACG
>CALBRU010000153.1 GCA_937927695.1 uncultured Thiomonas sp.
TATGCCGCCTTCCGCTTTTCGGCATCATCGGATTCGGACAATAACGAGACCTCGGACGATTCGGGCGAAGGCAAGGTTGTGGCCGACAAACTCGCGGTCACCCTCGACCGTCAGGGCCTGGGCCGGGTGGGCATCGACGGCTTGAAGCCGATCAAACAGCCGCACGATCTGCTGATCGAAGCCAGCTATGCCGACCCCAACGGCGAAATTCAAACTCTGAGCAGCACCCAGACCCTCTGGCCGGCTGCGGTCGTGGCTGGCATCAAGACCGAAAACTGGGTGTCCGCGGGCAAGCGCGTGAAGATTGAGGCACTGGCGCTGAATCTGCAGGGCAGGCCGCAGTCGGGCGTGCCGCTTGCGGTCAAGGCGGTGGCCCACATTACCACCACCAGCCGCAAGCGCATGGTGGGCGGCTTCTACGCCTACGACAACAAGACCACGACCCAAGACCTCGGCACGGTGTGCAGCGGCAAAAGCGATGCCCACGGCCTGCTGCTGTGCGACGCCCGCATGGATCAGGCGGGCGAGATCGAGCTGATCGCCACCGCCACCGATGCGCAGGGGCACAGCGCGCAGGCGGCCAGCACCGTCTGGGTGACGCGGCAAGGCGAGCTGTGGTTTGGCGGCGAAAACCACGATCGCATGGACGTGCTGCCGGAGAAAAAAATCTATCAGCCGGGCGAGACGGCGCAGTTTCAGGTGCGTATGCCCTTTCGCCACGCCACTGCGCTGGTGGCGGTGGAGCGCGAAGGCGTGATGCACACCGAGGTGGTACGGCTCGACGGGAGCGACCCCACGGTGCGCCTGAAAGTGCAGCCGGACTGGGGGCCGAACGTCTATGTCAGCGTGCTGGCGCTGCGCGGGCGCCTGTACGACGTGCCCTGGTACAGCTTTTTCACCTGGGGCTACAAGACGCCGCTGGAGTGGTGGCGCCTGTTCTGGGGCGACAGCAAGGACTATGTGCCGCCCACCGCGATGGTCGATTTGAGCAAGCCGACTTTCCGCTTCGGCATGGCCGAGATCCGCGTGGGCATTGCCGACCATACCCTCAAGGTGGCCGTGCAGACCGACAAGACCAGCTACGCGGTGCGTAGCAAAGCGCGGGTCACCATCACGGCCACCCTGCCCGACGGCAAACCCGCCGCAGGAGCTGATGTGGCGCTGGCGGCCGTCGATCAAGCCTTGCTCGAACTCATGCCCAACAGCAGTTGGGATCTGCTCCACGCCATGTACGCCGAGCGATCCTGGGGCGTGGAAACCGCCACGGCGCAGTCTGAGATCATTGGCCGCAGACACTATGGCCTTAAGGCCGTGCCCGCAGGCGGCGGCGGGGGCAAGACCGAAACCCGCGAGCTGCTCGACACCTTGTTGCTGTGGAAGCCCAACGTGGTGCTCGACGCACAGGGCCGCGCCGTCGTGGAGGTGCCGCTCAACGACAGCCTCACCGCGTTTCGCATCGTCGCCGTGGCCGAGTGCGGACTGAGCCAGTTCGGCGCGGGCCAAACCACGATACGCACCCAGCAAGACCTGCAGATCCTCTCCGGCCTGCCGCCGCTGGTGCGCGAGGGCGACCGATTCACCGCGCCCTTCACCCTGCGCAACACCACCAAGCAGGCGATGCAGGTCACGCTCACCCCGCAGCTGACCGGGGTGGCGTTGCGGCCGCAGACCGTGGACATTCCAGCCGACTCGGCGGTCGAGGTGAACTGGACGGTGAACGTGCCGCTGTCGAACACCCCCGACGGCACGCAGACGCTGGCCTGGCAGATCGACGCCCGCGACGCCCTGCACGGCGCACGCGATGCCTTGAAGGTGCAGCAGCAGGTGCTGGCCGCCGTGCCGCTGGCGGTGCAGCAGGCCACGCTGCAGCAGGTGGACCGCACGTTCAGCCTGCAGGTGGCGCCGCCCGCCGAGGCTTTATTGACTGCGCAGGGCACGCCCCGTGGCGGGATGAAGCTGGCGATGCAGCCCACCCTGGTGGCCGGGCTGGACGGCGTGCACGACTGGCTGCGCCGCTATCCCTACGGCTGTCTGGAGCAGAAGTCGAGCATTGCACTGGGGCTGATGGACGTGGCGCGCTGGCAGGAGGTGATGGCCGCGCTGCCCACCTATCTCGACGGTGACGGGCTGGCCAATTACTTTCCGGTGCGCGAGGGCGACGGCGACCACGGCAGCGACGTGCTCACCGCCTACCTGCTGGCCGCGTCGGACGAGGCGTCCAAGCTCGATCCTGCCTTGGTCATTCCCGACGATCTCAAGGCGCAGATGCAGTCGGGGCTGATCGCATTCGTCACCGGGCGGATCGAGCGCAGGTTCTGGGCGCCGCGCGCCGATCTCGACGTGCGCAAACTCGCGGCCATCGAGGCGCTCTCGCGCGGCGGCAAGGCGCAGCCGCGCATGCTCGATAGCCTCACCCTCGCCCCCAACCAATGGCCGACCAGCGCTGTGATCGATTGGCTTTCCATCCTGCAGCGCCTGCCCGAGGTGCCGCAGCGTGCGCAGCGCATGGCGCAGGCCGAGAGCATTCTGAAGTCGCGCCTGAGCTGGCAGGGAACCAAGCTGGTGTTCAGCACCGAGCGCGACGACGCCTGGTGGTGGCTGATGACCGGCGGCGACGTGAACACCGCGCGGCTGATGTTGCTCGTGCTGCGCAACCCGGCGTGGAAAGACGATCTGCCGCGTCTGGCCAGTGGGTTCATCGCCCGGCAGCAGCGCGGCGCATGGTCCACCACCACGGCCAATCTGTGGGGATCGCTGGCGCTGCAGGCGTTTTCCCGTGCCTTCGAGTCTGCGCCGGTGCGCGGCATCACCCGCGCCACGTTGGGGCAGGAAAGCGGCACAGTGGACTGGAACCAGGTCGCCCCGGTGACGGCCCAGACCGCCAGCGGCGCGATGCTGGCGCGCAGCCCGGTCGGAGCGCCCAATGCAGCGCAGAACTGGGCGCGCAACACCGTCTTCCTGCCCTGGGTTGCCAATGCCGAGCAGACCCTGCAGGTGCAGCAGCAAGGCAGCGGCAAGCCCTGGGTCACGGTGCAGTCCTGGGCGGCCGTTCCGATCAAGACGGCTTTTGACGCGGGCTACGGCATCAAAAAAACCCTTGCGCCGGTGGAGCAGGCCGTCCCTGGCAAGTGGTCGCGCGGCGATGTGGTCCGCGTTACCCTGGAAGTCAACGCCAGCAGCGACATGAGCTGGGTGGTCGTCTCCGACCCCATTCCCGGCGGCGCGACCATTCTGGGCAGCGGCCTGGGGCGCGATTCCGACATCGCCACGCGCGGTGAGCAGGGCACGAGCGGCCAGGATGATTGGGACACTTGGGATGCCTATGAAGAGCGCAGCTTCAGCGCCTTGCGCAACTACTACGCCTATCTGCCCAAAGGCAAAATCAGCCTGCAATACACCCTGAGGCTGAACGCCACGGGCAGTTTTGCGCTGCCGCCGACGCGGGTGCAAGCCATGTACGCGCCCGAGATGTTCGGCGAAGCGCCCAATGCGCGCTTCGAGGTCGGGGTGCGGCCGTGAGCGCGGGTGGGCCGCTTTTCAGGGTGCGCGGGCTGTTGCTGGCCGTCGCGCTGTTCGCCCCGCCGCTTTCCGCAGCCGCCGTGCCGTCCTTCGCGCAGATCCAGCGTGACTTCAGGCCTTCTGACACCCTGATCCTCGACCGTCGAGGCGAAGTGGTGCAGCGCCTGCGCACCGATCCCACGGTTCGGCGTGGCCAGTGGCTGAAGCTCTCTGATGTCTCGCCCGCGCTGCGCACCGCGTTGGTCTTGAGCGAAGACCGCCGCTTCTACGAGCACAGCGGGGTGGACTGGAAGGCCGTGTCCGCCGCGGCCTGGGGGCGGTTGTTTCACCGCAGCACCCGAGGCGCGTCCACACTCACCATGCAGCTGGCGGGCCTGCTTGACGCCGATCTGCGCGTGCGCGGCAGTGGCCGCGACTGGGGGCAGAAAATCGGCCAGGTCTTTACCGCCGCAGAGTTGGAGCGGCATTGGCGCAAGGATCAGATTCTGGAGGCCTACCTCAACCTCGTGCCGTTTC
>CALBRU010000154.1 GCA_937927695.1 uncultured Thiomonas sp.
CGCACACCGCCCTCGCGCAGATGCACCGTCACCGTTCCCGCGGAATAAGCCGCTTCGCGCGGCTGGCCACCCAACGCGCTGCGCCAATCCTGAGGGGGGATGTCATGCTCGCCGTCCAGCCACGGCCACAGGCGCGGACGCAGCAAATCGGAATCCACCGGCTCCCAGCCCTGCGGCCCGATCTGCACGAAGGCGTAGCCGGTCGGCCCGCTGGCCCAGGCCAGGGGCACGCCGGTTTCGGCGGCGTGCTGACGCGCGGCATCGAACAGGGCCGACAGCCGCTGCGCCTCGCGCTGCATCTGCGCGTTTTCGGACGGCGGCAAGGCAAAAGCCGCCAATGCAGTGACCATGCCGACGATGATCAGCGCCACCAGCATTTCGAGCAAGGTAAATCCACGCTCGCTCTGGCGCCGCTGCGCCGAATGCCGACTGGCGGATTTACTGCCAGCTTCCGATGTCGGCATTTGCCCCTTCTCCGCCGGGTTTGCCGTCTGCGCCATAGCTGAACACATCCACCGGACCTTTCACGCCCGGGTTGAGATATTGATAGGGGTTACCCCAGGGATCGGTCGGCAGCTTTTCGAGATAGGGCTTCCAGTTGTTGGGAATCGGCGGGGTGGAGGGTTTGACCACCAGCGCCTGCAAGCCCTGCTGCTGCGTGGGGTAGATGCCGTTGTCGAGCTTGTACAACTTGAGCGCCTGCATGATGGTGGCGATATCCGTCTTGGCCGCCGTTTGCCGCGCCTCGTCGGTACGGCCCATGATGTTGGGCACGATGAGCGCCGCCAGCACGCCCATGATGACCAGTACCACCATGAGCTCGATCAGCGTGAAACCGCGCGCTTTGCGACGGGCCGCGGGCGCGTGCAGCACCTCGGATGAAACCCCTTTCAAACCTTCATTCATCGACTTCCACCTTTTGAAAAGCGCCGGGCGCGCCCTCGGCTTTTCCGCCTTGCTGATGATTCCTTGCAACAAGACGGCGCGAAGACACGTTCTGCGCGGATAATAAGTGTCTCATGTTGCGCACCTCACCCTCATTCCATGCACCCAGTGGCGTTTCTACCCGCGGAAGCCGCCGGGCTGCGGTGCTGTTGAGCGTCGTTCTCGCCTTCGCCTGCGCGGCGCTGGCAGTGACTTGGGTGCTGCGACTGGTCGCCTCGCCGCAAACGGTTCCCGCTGATGCCCAACTCATCGGCGCGCTGTCGCCCGAGCAGGCCGCGCAGCAGGCCGCGCACCTGTATGGCGCCGTACCGGTTGGCGCGGCCAGCTCACCCGCCGCACCCAGCCGCTTTCGGCTGTACGGGGTGATAGCCGGGGGCGATACCGGCTCGGCGCTGATTGGCATCGACGGCCAACCACCCCGCGCCGTGGGCGTAGGAGACGCCATCGCACCTGGCGTGATTCTGCGCGCCACCGGCTACAAAATGGTCTGGCTGGAACGTGACGGCGCGCGTCAGGAACTCAAAATGGATCCTCAGGGTGCTCAGGTCGGAGCCATCGGCTTGCCCGTCGTCGCACCCCGTCTGCCGCAATTCGCCCCGCCCGCGCTGGCGCCGCCCGGCATTGCACCGGCCAACATTGCGCCGCCTTCGGTGGATAACGAGAGATAAGGCCGAGGCTGCGTGGCCGCTGCCGCCCCGACAGACGGGGCGTTTTTATAATGCCGACATTGTCCTGCGCCTGTTTGTCCCCATTTAAGACGTGAATTCTGGACTTGAAACGCCGATTTTCCTGGCGCCCCTATTTTGACGAGGTTTCCACCATGCCGATCTACGCTTACAAATGTGATGCCTGCGGCCACACAGATCGGAAGAGCACACGTCTGAACTCCAGTCACTAGCTTATCTCGT
>CALBRU010000155.1 GCA_937927695.1 uncultured Thiomonas sp.
AGCCCTTCTCGACCAGCGAGATGGCCAAGGCGGGAATTCCGAACAAATAACCCTCGGTCGCGGCGGCCACTGTGCCCGACTAAACCGTATCGTCGCCGAGATTGGCGCCGAGGTTCACCCCGCTCACCACCACATCCGGGCGGAAATCGAGCAAGCCCGTCAGCGCGATGTGCACACAGTCCGACGGCGTGCCGTTCACATACCGAAAACCATTGCTGGCGGTATAGACCGACAGAGGCCGATTCAGCGTGAGCGCGTTTGAGGCAGCGCTTGCGTTCTGTTCGGGCGCAATGACCGTCACATCCCAGTGAGCCCGCAACCCATCAAAGAGCGCGGCAAGGCCAGGGGCCAGATACCCATCATCGTTGGCTAGAAGAATTCGCATGGCCGCATCTTATCGGGTCATTGCGACCAGAATGTGCCGACCTGAAAACGACAGGGTTTGGACTCAAGTCGTCATTGCTGGTTGGTGCCCGGAGCGGGGATCGAACCCGCACGCCCCTTTTCAGGAAAGCGGCGGATTTTAAGTCCGCTGCGTCTACCAATTTCGCCATCCGGGCAAGCAGCAGCTTGGGCTGTGTAGACGGCTTTGCGGGCAACAATACAGCGCCCTGCAACCCGTGCCTTGACTTGTTTTCGTAGTTTTTCGCGCGGCGTTGGAGGCATTCATAGGACAACGCGCACAAAACCGAAAAGAGATGCTGAAATTCGATTCTACTGAGTCCGCCCTGGGCAATGAGCCGGTTTGGCGGTGCGGATAGATTTACAGACGACCGCCATCGTTTCACGTTGCCCGCCGTTTTCGTTTTCACTCCGACCCGCGCCCTTCAAATCCTCAAGTTCGTGCCGTTACCCCTTTAGACTGTGGATTTTTCACGCCACCACGATGCCGCGAGCAGCGTGAAGGATTTACAAAACATCCCGACCGCACGCATTATGGGCGGCCTATTCTTTGCAGCATCATGTCCGCCACTTCGATCGCCGCGTCCGCTTCGCCGCCTTCCAAGACCTTGCCAGGTCTGGCGCACGCCTTGGTGCAGGCCGAACTGCTGCCGCGCACCCTGGTCGAACAGATTCACCAGCGCGGGCAGGAAACGCGCACAAGCTTCATTGCCACGCTGATCGGCAGTGGCTCAATGAACGCGCCCGATCTGGCGCACTGGGTCAGCAAAACATTTTCATTGCCGCTGCTGGACCTCGATGCCTATGACCCGACCCGCCTGGCTACAGGCGCCATCGACCCGAAAATCATTCAGAGCTACAAGGTTTTGCCTCTGCTCAAACGCGGCAACCGTCTGGTGGTCGCGACGGCCGACCCAGCTGATCACGAGGCGGAAGACAAGATCAAGTTTCAATCGCAGGCGCAGATCGAGCTGGTCGTCGTCGAATACGACAAGCTCACGCGCATCATCGACCAGGCCGGTCAATCGGCCAGTTCGCAGATTTCCGCCCTGGTTGGCGAAGATTTCGATCTGGGCGATCTCAGCGATGGCAGCGAAGCAACCGAGACCAAGGAGCAGACAGCTGAGGTCGATGACGCGCCGGTAGTCAGGTTTCTGCAAAAAATGCTGATCGACGCGATCAATATGCGCGCTTCCGACCTGCATTTCGAGCCCTTCGAGCACTTCTATCGCATCCGCTTTCGTGTGGATGGCGAGCTGCGGGAAATCGCGCAGCCCCCGGCATCCATCAAAGAAAAGCTCGCTTCGCGCATCAAGGTCATTTCCAAGCTGGACATCGCCGAGCGCCGCGTGCCGCAGGACGGGCGCATGAAGCTGCGCATCAGCCCGGAAAAATCGATCGATTTCCGCGTGAGCACCCTGCCGACGCTGTATGGCGAAAAAATTGTGATGCGGATTCTGGACTCTTCCTCGGCCAAGCTTGGCATCGACGCGCTGGGCTACGAGCCGGAAGAACGAGAAAAGCTGCTTCGCGCGATCCATCGCCCCTACGGCATGATTCTGGTGACTGGCCCGACCGGCAGCGGCAAAACCGTGTCGCTCTATTCCTGCCTGAACATCCTGAACCAGCCGGGAGTGAATATCTCGACTGCCGAAGATCCGGCTGAAATCAATTTGCCCGGTATCAACCAGGTCAACGTCAACGAAAAGGCCGGGCTGAACTTCGCCAATGCGCTGCGCGCCTTCCTGCGCCAAGATCCTGACATCATCATGGTGGGCGAGATCCGCGATCTGGAAACCGCCGACATTTCGATCAAGGCTGCGCAAACCGGCCACCTGGTGCTCTCCACAGTACACACCAATGACGCCCCCACCACGCTGACCCGCCTGATGAATATGGGCGTGCCCGCGTTCAACATTGCGTCCAGCGTCATTCTCATCACGGCGCAGCGTCTGGCGCGCAAGCTTTGCACCCAGTGCAAGACCCCCGTCGACCTGCCCGCACAAACGCTGCTGGAGGCCGGATTTCGCGAAGAAGACCTGGACGGCAGTTGGAAGCCTTACAAGGCGGGAAAGTGCAATGCTTGCGGCGGCACCGGCTACAAGGGCCGTGTTGGCATCTATCAGGTCATGCCCATTACTGAAGAAATACAACGCATCATCCTTAACCACGGCACAGCCATGGACATCGCCCAGCAAGCACGCAAGGAAGGCGTGCGTTCTCTGCGGGAGTCCGGGCTGATCAAGGTGAAACAGGGGGTCACGTCCCTGGAAGAAATCATCGCCGTGTCCAACGAGTAAACGGGGGAAGCACCATGGCTACAGCGGCAGCGCGAACAGCGAAGGAAGCGCTATTCGAGTGGGAAGGGAAAGACCGACAAGGCAAGCTACAGCGCGGTGAGTTGCGCGCGGGCAGCGAGGCCATCGTCTCCGCGTCGCTGCGGCGCCAGGGCATTCTGGTCACCAAGGTGAAAAAGCGTCGCCTGACCAGCGGCAAGGCGATCAAGGCCAAGGACATTTCCACCTTCACCCGACAGATGTCGACCATGATCAAGGCCGGCGTGCCGCTGCTGCAATCGTTCGACATCGTCGGTCGCGGACATCCCAACCCCAACATGGCCCGGCTGATCATGGACATCCGCGGCGATGTGGAAACCGGCACCAGCCTGTCCAACGCCTTTCGCAAGCATCCCAAATACTTCGACGCGTTGTATTGCAACCTGGTCGAAGCGGGCGAGACGGCCGGTATGCTCGAACTCGTGCTCGACCGGCTGGCTACCTATCAAGAAAAATCTCTGGCCATCCGCAGCAAGATCAAGAGCGCGCTCACCTACCCGATAGCGGTGATGGTCGTGGCCTTCGTGGTCGTGTCCATCATCATGCTGTTCGTCGTGCCAGTGTTCACGGATGTGTTCTCGCAGTTCGGCGCCAGCCTGCCCGCCCCCACGCTGATGGTGGTGGCCATGTCCAACTTTTTCGTGCACTACTGGTACATCCTGTTTGGCACCATTTTTCTGGGCGGTTACTTCTTCCTGCAGTCGTGGAAAAGATCAGTCAGGATGCAGGAAACCATGGACCGGCTGCTGCTGCGCGTGCCGGTCTTTGGCAAACTGGTTCGGCTGGGCGCGCTGGCCCGCTGGACCCGCACTCTGGCCACGATGTTCGGCGCCGGGGTGCCGCTGGTCGAGGCGCTCGATGCGGTCGGGGGCGCGGCCGGCAATATCGTTTATCTGCGCGCCACCGAAAAAATCCAGCAGGACGTTTCTACCGGCACCAGCCTGACGACCTCGATGCAGACGCAGGGGGTGTTTCCGCCGCTGGTCATTCAGCTCACCTCCATCGGTGAAGAGTCGGGCTCGCTCGATTCGATGCTGAGCAAGGCGGCCGACATTTATGAGGCCGAGGTGGACGAGCTGGTGAAAAACCTCTCGGCCCTGCTGGAGCCGATCATTATCGTGTTCCTCGGCGTGATCATCGGCGGGCTGGTGGTGGCGATGTACCTGCCGATTTTCAACCTCGGCAAGGTGGTCGGTTGATGCCCGATTTCGGCGCGCTGCCGCTGACGTTCTGGATCGTGGCCGCCGGGCTGTTCGGCCTGGCGGTGGGCAGCTTTCTGAATGTGGTGATCTACCGTCTGCCGGTGATGATGGAGCGGCAGTGGCAGGCCGATGCGCACGCCACGCTGCATCCTGAGGCGCAAATCCAAGCTGCCGAGCGCTTCGATCTCATCGCGCCACGATCGCGCTGTCCGTCATGCGGTCATCAAATCAGGTGGTGGGAGAACATTCCAGTGCTCAGCTATCTGATCCTCCGCGGGCGTTGCTCGAGTTGTCACACGATGATTTCGCCGCGCTATCCACTGGTCGAACTGATCACGGCGCTGCTGACTGCGGCGGTAGTCGTGCGCTGGGGTACGAGCGGAGACAGCCTGGCCTACATCGTCCTGCTCTGGGCGCTGATCACCCTGGCCTTGATTGATTTCGACACCACGCTGCTGCCTGACAGCATCACCCTGCCTCTGTTGTGGCTCGGGTTGCTGTGGCACGCCTGGCTGCACCCGGAGCAGCTTTCCAGCGCAGTGTGGGGTGCGGCTGTCGGCTACCTCGCGCTCTGGACGGTCTACCAAGGTTTCAAGCTGTTGACCGGCAAGGAGGGCATGGGCTTTGGCGACTTCAAGTTGCTGGCTGCACTCGGCGCCTGGTTTGGCGTTGCCGCGCTGCTGCCCATCATTTTGCTGTCCAGCATCTGCGGCGCGGTTATCGGCATCACCTTGCAGTTGCTCAAACTGACGGAGCGCGGCCGCCCAATTCCTTTCGGGCCGTTTCTTGCCGCCGCCGGCATTTTGTTGTTGCTGATCGGCCCGAACACCCTGGTGGCCCTGCTGCTTCCCGCCTCCGGGGCATGAACCGGGCGCACCGCCTGCGCATTGGCCTGACGGGCGGCATCGGCTCGGGGAAGTCGGCCGCGGCCGATCGGTTTGCCGCCCTCGGCGCCGCCATAGTCGACGCTGACGTGCTGGCCCACCAGCTCACCGCCGCCGGGGGCGCGGCCATGCCTGCGCTTATCGAGACCTTCGGCGAGAAAGTCTGTGATGCCAGCGGCGCGCTCGATCGCGCCGCCATGCGCCAACAGGTGTTTGGCGATCCACAGGCACGCGCGCGGCTCGAATCCATCCTGCATCCTCGCATCGGTGCGGCCATGCGCGAGGCCGCCTTTCAACGGGAAGGCGCTTATGTCGTTTTCGTCGTGCCCCTGCTGGTTGAAAATCTGGCGCGCTGGCGGCCGCAGATCGACCGCCTTTGCGTGGTCGATTGCCCCGTAGAGATGCAGGTCGCGCGGGTGCAAGCACGCTCGGGTCTGGATGTTGCCACCATCAACGCCATTCTTGCGGCACAGGCCACGCGCGCGCAGCGCCTGGCCGTGGCCGACGATGTGATCGACAACAGCGGCGATCTGCAGAGCCTGACCGGCCAGGTCGACTTGCTGCATGCGCAGTATTTGCGACTTGTGCACAAAAATTGAGTTCGGTCGCGGCTTGCAGGACAATGCGGTCAGCCGCCGCAACTCCCGCTGACGACAAAACCAATATCTCTCGCACAGGGTCTTGAGCCCTTGCGGCACCCAACTGGATCGGTCCGTGATTCTGTACGAATACCCCCTGCACGAACGCGTGCGCACCCTGCTCAGGCTGGAACACCTGTTCCGCCGAGCCGATGTGCTGCAGCAAAGCGCCCTGCCGGAGCATCACCATTTCGCGCTGGTCACCCTGTTCGAGATCATGGATGTCGCAAGCCGGCAAGATCTCAAGTCTGAAATCCTCAAGGAACTCGAACGCCATCGGCAGACCTTCACCGGCTATCGCGGCAACCCAGCGGTGGCCGAATCAGCGCTCGATGCCGTGCTCGGCGAACTCGATCAGGCCTACCAAGCGCTCGGTCAGCAGCACGGCCGCGTGGGCCAGAGCCTGCAGGACCACGAATGGCTCATGGCGATCCGCAGCCGGGCGGGCATTCCCGGCGGCACCTGCGAATTCGACCTGCCCGCCTATTACGCTTGGCAGCATTTGCCGCAGCAACAGCGCCAGAGCAATCTGGCGCAATGGCTGCAGTCCTTTGCACCGCTGGCCAGCAGCATCGAACTACTGCTGCGTCTGCTGCGCGACGCCGGCAGTACGCGCAAGATCCAGGCCGTCAATGGCGCCTACCAGCAACAACTCTCCGGCAAGACCTATCAACTGCTGCGACTGCGCATCGACGGCGCTCTGGGTCTGATCCCGGAAATCACCGGCCACCGGCTGATGGTGTCGGTGCGCTTCATGCAACCTGACGCCGATTGGCGCATCACGCCCAGCACGGATGAAGTGCCTTTCGACATGACTCTTTGTCCTTGATCGTCCTTGATTGGCCTTGAAACTTGCCATGGACTCAGATTCTTCTCCCACCTCGCGTCCCAAGGTGCGATGCCCGCAATGCGGCACACTCACCGTTTACAGCCTGAGCAATCCCTGGCGCCCGTTTTGCAGCGAGCGCTGCAAGTCGATTGATTTCGGCGCCTGGGCCAGCGAGAGCTATCGCGTGCCGACCAAACCCGACGCCGCTGATCTAGACGCACTGGAACAAGAACTCGAACGCAGCAATCCGCAGAACCGGGGCCAGCCCCACTGAGACTCCACTGAGCGCGCACTGAGCCGTGCGCCGTGCTCAGCCCCGCTCCTGCGCCAGCCACTCCAACACCGGCAACGCGCCGGGCAGCACCGGGCTGAGCGTGACCGGCAGCGTTTGCCACGAGAGTTGCTGGCCTTCGCGGCCCTGCGGTTCGCCGTCCCACGCGGTGATGCGGCAGAACTGCAGATCGACCAGGGCATGGGGATAGTCCACGCGCAGGCTGCGCCAGAACTGGGCCTGCCGCACCCGTACCCCCAGTTCTTCTTCAAACTCCCGGGCCAGCGCGTCCTGCAACGATTCGCCGACTTCCAGCTTGCCCCCCGGAAACTCCCAGTAACCCGCATAGGGCTTGCCCTCGGGGCGCGAAGCCATGAGAAAGGCGCCGTCTGCGCGCACCATCAGCCCGACTGCCACCGCAACCGGCGTGCGCTGAGACGGAGACGGATTCACTTCCCGCCGCGCCCCGCCCAGTCGCGGGCGAACTGCCAGGCCACGCGGCCAGACCGCGAGCCGCGCTCCAGCGCCCAGACCAGCGACTCCTGCAGCGCCTTGTCCATCTGCCTGTCGCTCACGCCGAACGCGCGTAACCAGTGCTCGGCGATGTGCAGATAGTCGTCTTGACTGTAGGGGTAGAAACTCACCCAGAGCCCGAAGCGTTCGGACAGGGAAATTTTTTCTTCCACCACTTCGCCGGGGTGGATCTCGCCATTCTCGAGATGCTTGTAGCTCAGGTTCTCTTGCAGATACTCGGGCATGAGATGCCGCCGGTTGGAGGTGGCGTAGATCAGCACGTTGTCTGCCGTGGCGCTGACCGAGCCATCGAGCACCGACTTGAGCGCCTTGTAGCCCGGCTCGCCTTCCTCGAACGACAGATCGTCGCTGAACACGATGAAACGCTCGGGACGATCTGCGAGCAGATCGGTGAGTTCGGGCAGATCGACCAGATCGGCCTTGTCCACCTCGATGAGACGCAAGCCTTGGCGCGCGAACTTGTTCAGACTGGCCTTGACCAGGGACGATTTGCCGGTACCGCGCGAGCCGGTGATAAGCACATTGTTGGCCGGCTTGCCCTGCACGAACTGGCGGGTATTGCGCTCGACCTTGCGGCGTTGATCTTCGATGCCGATCAGATCGTCGTAAGTGATGGGCGAGAGCTTGTGCACGGGGGCCAACTGCTTGCGCCCGCCCTTGCTGATCCAACGGAAAGCGACCGACGTAGCCCAGTCGGGCTCGGACAGCGGGGCAGGCAGCAGCGTTTCCAGCCGATCGAGCAGGCCATTGGCTCGATGAAACAGCGCGGCAAGCTGGCCGCTCAGATCAATGGATATTGGCACATCCGCAAGAGGAGCATCCACTTCAACGCTGGCTTGGGTGCGAGCCGTCTTGCGGCGGGTTCCGGTTTGGGTCGGCATGGGTTCAGGAGCGGTAATCGGCATTGATGGACACATAGTCGTGCGACAGATCACAGGTCCACACCGTCGTCGCCGCCGCGCCACGGCCCAGCGCGATGCGCACGGTGATCTCGGCTTGTTTCATCACGCGCTGGCCCTCTTCCTCGCGGTAATCGGGGTGGCGACCGCCGCGCGTGGCGACATGCACGTCGTCGAGATAGAGATCGACACCCTCCACATCCAGATCATTCACCCCGGCGTAGCCCACTGCCGCCAGAATGCGGCCCAGATTGGGGTCGCTGGCGAAGAACGCGGTTTTCACCAAAGGCGAATGCGCCACGGCGTAGGCCACCAAGCGGGCTTCGTCGCGGCTGCGTGCGCCTTCGACCCGCACGCTGATGAACTTGGTGGCGCCTTCGCCGTCGCGCACGATGGCCTGGGCGAGTTGCTGCGCCAGCGCGGTGAGCGCGGCCTGCAAGGCCTGCGCCTGCGGGCTGTCCGCGTGGGTGATCTTCGCCAGATCCGTCTTGCCCGTGGCGACGACGACGAGGGAATCGTTGGTCGAGGTATCGCCATCGATGGTGATGCTGTTGAACGATTCGTCCGCCGCGGCGCGGGTAAGCTGCTGCAGCACTTCGGGCGCGACTGTGCAATCCGTGGCGATGAAGCCGAGCATCGTCGCCATATTCGGGCGAATCATGCCGGCGCCTTTGCTGATGCCGGTGAGCGTCACGGTGACGCCGTCGATCACCACCTGCGTACTGGCTGCCTTGGGCAAGGTGTCGGTGGTCATGATGGCGGCAGCGGCATCGAGCCAGCCTTCGCTGCGCGCTGCGGCAAGCGCGGTGGGCAGGCCGTCGATCAGACGCTGCATGGGCAGCGGCTCCAGAATCACGCCGGTCGAAAACGGCAGCACCTGCTCGGGCTGCACGCCAAGCAGGCCAGCCAGCTCCACGCAGGTCTGCCGCGCATCGGCCAGACCCTGAGCGCCGGTTCCGGCATTGGCGCAGCCGGTGTTGATGACCAGGGCGCGCACGTCCTGCCCGCCCATGCTTTGCAGATGCTCGCGGCACACCTGCACCGGCGCGGCGCAAAACCGGTTCTGGGTGAACACCCCCGCCACGCTGGCGCCGGGTGCGATCTGGATCACGGTGACATCCTTGCGCCCCAGCTTGCGGATCTGCGCCTCGGCGACACCCAACAAAACGCCCTCAACGGCGCGCAGGCTGCTGGGTTCGGGGACTTGAAGATTCACCGCCATGACAAACTCTCCACAAAGTGATGCCATTCAGGATAGGCTGCAGGCCCGATGGGCCCAGCAGCCAGGTTCAACTCAGCTTGCCGTGGCAATGCTTGTATTTCTTGCCGCTGCCGCAAGGGCAGGGATCATTGCGGCCGACCTTGGGGTAAGGATTTTCCGGCAGCGATGCAGCGGCAGAGCCGCCCGCGACGGCCATGCCGGCCAGCGCCGCCTCGGTGCTGTCGAGCACGGAAATGCCGGATGCCGCATCGGCGTGCTGGAAGTTGATGTGGATGCGCTGTGCTTGCTGCTCCATGTTCTCGGCGGCCTCCTCGGCCTGCTCCGGGCTTTGCACCTGCACCGTCATCAGCACGCGGGTGACTTCGGACTTCACCGCATCGAGCATCATGCCAAACAGCTCGAACGCCTCGCGCTTGTATTCCTGCTTGGGCTGCTTTTGCGCATAGCCGCGCAGGTGGATGCCCTGGCGCAGATGATCGAGCGACGACAGATGCTCGCGCCATTGCTGGTCGAGCGTTTGCAGCAGCACCACGCGCTCGAACTGGGCAAAGTTGTCGCGTCCGACCAGATCGACCTTGGTGGAGTAGGCGGTGTCGGCGGCTTCGAGTACGCGCTCGAGCACGTCCTCGTCGGTCATGTTTTCGTCAGACTCCAGCCATTCTTTGAGCGGCAGCTCGATCTGCCATTCATCGCGCAGCACTTTTTCGAGGCCGGGAATATCCCACTGCTCTTCCATGCTCTGCTCGGGCACATAGGCGCGCACCAGATCGGAGAAGGCGCCCTGGCGCAGTGAGGTGATCTGCTCGCTGACCTCGGTAGAGTCGAGCAGTTCATTGCGCTGCTGATAGATGATTTTGCGCTGCTCGTTGGACACGTCGTCGTATTCGAGCAATTGCTTGCGGATGTCGAAGTTGCGCGCCTCGACCTTGCGCTGCGCGCTCTCGATCGAACGCGTCACCATGCCGGCTTCGATGGCCTCGCCCTCGGGCATTTTCAGCCGTTCCATGATGGCTTTGACGCGGTCGCCGGCAAAAATGCGCATCAGCGCGTCATCGAGCGACAGATAGAACCGGGTCGACCCCGGGTCGCCCTGACGGCCCGAGCGGCCGCGTAACTGGTTGTCCACCCGGCGGCTTTCATGCCGCTCGGTGCCGATGATGTGCAGGCCGCCTGCAGCAATCACCTGGTCGTGCAGCGATTGCCACTCGCTCTTGAGGGTGTGCACCTTGGCGGCTTTTTCCTCATCCGACAGATTGGGGTCGGCCTCGATGATCTCGCACTGCTTTTCCACATTGCCGCCGAGCACGATGTCAGTGCCCCGACCGGCCATATTGGTGGCGATGGTGACCATGCCCGGGCGCCCGGCCTGCGCCACGATCTCGGCTTCACGCGCGTGTTGCTTGGCGTTGAGCACCTGATGCGGCAGCTTTTTCTGCAGCAGCAACATCGAGAGTTTTTCGCTGCTCTCGATGGAGGTGGTGCCCACCAGCACCGGCTGGCCGCGCTCGTGGCAGTCGCGGATGTCTTCGACCACGGCCAGATCGCGCTCGTGGGCGGTCTTGTAAACCTTGTCCTGCGCATCCTTGCGGCGGATGGGCTTGTTGGTCGGGATAACCACGGTTTCGAGCTTGTAGATTTCCTGGAACTCGAAGGCTTCGGTATCGGCCGTGCCCGTCATGCCGCCGAGCTTGGCGTACATGCGGAAATAGTTCTGGAAGGTGATCGAGGCCAGGGTCTGGTTCTCGCTCTGAATGTCAACACCTTCCTTGGCTTCCACCGCCTGGTGCAGACCATCGGACCAGCGGCGGCCCGCCATGATGCGGCCGGTGAACTCATCGACGATGATGACCTCGCCGTTCTGCACCACATAGTGCTGATCGCGGTGGTAGAGGTGATTGGCGCGCAGCGCCGCATACACATGGTGCATCAGCGCGATGTTGGCCGCGTCGTAAAGCGTGGTGCCCGGGGGAATCAGCCCCATTTCGGTGAGAATGGCCTCGGTCTTCTCGTGGCCCGACTCGGTGAGAAACACCTGATGCGCTTTCTCATCGACGGTGAAATCGCCGGGTTTCTCCACCCCCTTGCCGGTGATCGGGTCTTCCTCGCCGATCTGACGCTCCAGCCGCGGGACGATGACGTTGATCTTCTTGTAAAGATCGGTGTTGTCGTCAGCCTGACCAGAGATGATGAGCGGCGTGCGCGCCTCGTCGATCAGGATGGAGTCGACCTCGTCGATCAGCGCATAGTTCAGCCCGCGCTGCACCCGCTCGGCAGGCTCGTACACCATGTTGTCGCGCAGGTAATCGAAGCCGTACTCGTTGTTGGTGCCGTAGGTCACATCGGCAGCGTAGGCCGCCTGCTTCTCTGACTTGGTCATATTGGGCAGGTTGATGCCCACGGTCAAACCGAGAAAGGTGTAGAGGCGGCTCATCCACTCGGCATCACGCCGGGCCAGATAGTCGTTCACCGTGACCACATGCACGCCCTTGCCTGAAAGCGCGTTGAGATAAACCGGCAGCGTGCCCACCAGGGTCTTGCCCTCGCCGGTACGCATTTCGGCGATCTTGCCGTTGTGAAGCGCCATGCCGCCGATCATCTGCACATCGAAGTGCCGCATCTTCAACGCCCGCTTGCCCCCTTCGCGCACCACGGCGAACGCCTCCGGCAGCAGATCATCGAGACTGCGGCCATTGGCCACCTGCTGGCGAAACTCGGCGGTCTTGGCCTTGAGTTCATCGTCGCTGAGTTTTTCGAATTGCGGTTCCAGGGCGTTGATGCGCTCGACCACGCGCCGGTACTGGCGCAGCAAACGTTCGTTGCGGCTACCGAACAGACTGGTGAGGAATTTGACTGGCATGGGAAGGCGGACTCCAGGCCCGCAGTCTTTGAGTATGGTTTTGAGGGAAGACCGCAGCGACAGACGCCCGCCCGGCTGTCCGAGAAC
>CALBRU010000156.1 GCA_937927695.1 uncultured Thiomonas sp.
AAAAGCGCATGGTGCCTGGCGGGCATGTGGGCCTGTTCATGGGCAAGCGCACGCTCGACGAGGCGTGGCCGCAAATCGGCGCGTGGATCAAGCGTTCGCTGTGATTACGCGCTGCCGATCAGGATGCCTGTGGCAAAAACCAGCAACCCGCCGACAACCACCTGCAACACCGCCAGCCAGAAGGGCGTGTCCATGAAGCGCTTGCGGACCCAGGCAATCACGATCAGTTCCACGCCGACCACGAGGAAGGCCAGCGTGGTGGCGAGGTGGAAGTTCGGGATCAGGTAGGGCAGGGTGTGGCCCAGGCCGCCCAAAGCGGTCATCAGGCCGGTGATGCCGCCGCGCAGCCAAGGGCTGCCACGCCCGGTAAGCGAGCCATCGTCGGACATGGCTTCGGCGAACGCCATGCTGATGCCGGCGCCCAGAGCCGCCGCGAGGCCGACCAGAAAGGTGGCCCAGGTGTCGTGTGTAGCGAAGGCCGCGGCGAACAGCGGCGCCAGGGTGGAGACCGATCCGTCCATCAATCCCGCCAGGCCAGGTTGAATGAAGCGCAGCACAAAGGCGCGGCGCTGGGTTTCGCGCTCGGAGCGTATGGCTTGCGGCGTGATGAACTGGTTGCCGAGCGCTTCGGCTTTTTGCTCGTGCGCAGCCTCGGCGGCGGCGAGATCGCCGAGCAACTGGCGGATGCCGGTATCGGTCGCGTGGCGCGCGGCCTTGGCGTAAAACATGCGCGACTCGGCTTCCATCAACTCGGCCTGGGCGCGAAACTTGTCCAGATCGATCGGCTGCACCAGCCACAACGGCTTGCGCTCGATAAAGCCGCGTATGTCCTGGCGGCGAATGAGCGGAATGCGGTCGCCAAAACGTTTGCGGTAGAGATCGAGCAGACGATGCCGATGGGTGTTTTCTTCGGCCGCCATGCCGCGGAACAGCGCAGCCGTGTCGGGATAATCTGCGTTCAATGCCAGCGCGTACTGGCTGTAGATGCGCGCGTCGTCCTCTTCGAGCGAAATGGCCAGGGCGAGCAACTGCTGCTCGCTCAAGCTGGAGAAGTCCAGCGTAGCGGTGTTGCCGCGCATGGAGAACAGCGAGCTCAGGTTCATTTTTGGGACATAAAAACAGTGCGATTGCCCCCATTGTCGGCAGGCGCGTGCAGCCGTGCAATGCGCCCCTAAAATGCACTCATCGCGCCAAAACCTGGAGAATCGTGTGGAGCAACCTGTGATTGATGTTGACCTGGATACGCGCGGACTGAACTGCCCGCTGCCCATCCTCAAGGCCAAGAAAGCACTCGCCCAGATGCAAAGCGGCCAGGTGCTGCGCATCGTCTCCACCGACATCGGCTCGGTGAAAGACTTTCAGGCCTTCGCCCGTCAGACCGGCAACGCCCTGGTCGATCAGAAGACCGAGGGCGGCGAATACCACCACCTGCTGCGGCGGCGCTGATTCACTCTCGGCTCGCCCCGAAACAGCGTCTAGCAGCCTGTCGGACTTGAAGGGAATCGGTTGCAAATCCACCTGGTCGGCCCATATTCCGCCGCTTTTTTGGGCAATGGTTCGACTATTTCCCTGCAAAATCTGGTCTCGACCAGTCGAATTTTCGCTTCGATTCTTCAAGCCCGACAGGCTCCTAGGAGCCTGTCGGGCTTGGGGCGTGGAAGGCGAAAAAGGGCGGTGTGGATGCCATGGGGCGGCGGATTTGTAGCCCCATAGCCAAAGCTATGGGGCAAAAAGCCGCTGCACCAGGGCGCCGCACCGCCCTTTTGCAGCCCGCGATCCTCAAGTCCGACAGGCTCCTGGCCCGAGCCGCAAGACTTGATGGTGCCTACGGTGTACCGGTAGGCAAAACTGCCGGGCCGCCTTGCACAGGGCGACCCGGCAAAGCCGGGCGTGTCAGCCTTCGGTCTGCCCGGCGCGCAAGCTGTTGATATAGGCGCTGAATTCCGGTCCGGTTTCCGGGTGGGTCATGCCCAGTTGCACCGTGGCTTCGAGATAGCCGAGTTTGCTCCCGCAGTCGAAGCGGCGGCCGCTGTAGCGATAGGCGTACACCGCTTCTTCATGCAGCAGCGCGGAGATGCCGTCGGTGAGTTGAATTTCGCCTCCGGCGCCGGGCTTGCCGTTGCGCAGGTGATGAAACACGCGGGGGCTGAGTATGTAGCGGCCTACGACCGCCTGGGTGCTGGGCGCAACGTCCGGCGCGGGTTTTTCGACGATGCCCGAGAGCGAGGTCAGCCCCGACATGATCTCCTGGCCGCTGACAATGCCGTAGCGTTTGGTGTGCTCGCGCGGCACTTCTTCGGTGGCGAGGACGCTGCGGCCGTGGCGGCTGTGAATATCGACCATTTGCGCCATGACGGGTGGCTCGCCGACGAGCAGATCATCGGCGAGGATGACGGCAAACGGCTCGTCGCCCACCAGACGCTCGGCGCAAAGTACCGCAGCGCCCAGGCCGTTGGCCACGGGTTGGCGCACGAACACGCACTGCACGTTGTCGGGTTTGACGCTGCGCACCACGTCGAGCATGGCCTGTTTGCCCGCTTCTTCGAGTTGATGCTCCAGCTCGTAGGCGGTGTCGAAATGATCTTCGATGGCGCGTTTGTGGCGACCGGTGACGAAAATCATTTCGGTGATGCCTGCGGCATATGCTTCTTCGACCGCATATTGAATGAGCGGCTTGTCGACCACGGGCATCATTTCCTTGGGGGTGGCTTTGGTCGCGGGCAGAAAACGCGTGCCGAGACCGGCAACGGGGAAGACGGCTTTGGTGATGGTCGGGGGCATGGGGAGTATGACGGTGAGGTCGAGAATGAGATCGATACTAACAAGGGAATGAGCAATGCTGCGGCGCAGTAATCCACCGGGAATGCGGTGTTGGACTACATCTGGCGAGAGAACTCAATCACGCCGTCGGGGGACATAGCCCTCGGCCAGAATTCGCGCCCAGACCGCGCGCTTTTCTGCCGGGCTCAACTCCACCCAGCGACCGACCTCCGCTGCGGTGCGCAGACAGCCGCGGCAAACATCGTCGAATCCGGTGGAGCACACGCCGACGCAGGGGGTATCGGGCTCGCTCGTATCGTCGGGTTGATCGGCTGAAGCGACCGAAGTGCGCGTCATACGGCGGCGCCTTGCAAGGCGAGGGTGCCGCTGCGCCCGGCAATGCTTCCCAGACTGACCGCATGGTGTGGCAATGAGGCCAGGTTCAGCGAGTCGGCATAACCGCGCATCGAGGTGCAATGCAAGCCAGCCGCCTTCCAGCCTTGCAGCAGACGGTCGAATACGGGAGCAAGCTGTCCGCCTTCCAGCTCGGCGTGCAGGGTGTAGACATGGTCGCGCCCGTCGGTGCTCAGGCGCAGGACGTGGTCGGCCACGTTGTGTTCGTTCAGCCCGTCCACGCCGATCAGTTCGTCAAGCGTCGGCAGGGTGGTTGGCAACTGGGGAACGGAAAGTGTGCGCCCCTGCACCACCGGCAGAAAGGGACGGGTGCCCCGACCGTCCGAAGCCAGGGTGAAGCCGAGTTCCTGCTCCAGCAGATAGGCTGCGTCGTTCATCTGCCAGCCGGCGGCGCCGTGCACTTGCGGGGCGCGGCCGAAGATGTCGCCATAGCGGTTGGCAGCGAGCTGAAGCTGACAGCGGGTCCAGTCGGCATTTTTGCGCACCACGTAGTCTTGCCAGAGGATGTGATCCCAGGTATGCACGCCGGTTTCATGGCCGGCGCGGCCGGCGTCGCGCATGGGGCCTGCGGCGCGCAGGCCGATGTCTGGGCCGGGCAGCAGCGTGCCGTACAGCAAGGTTTTCAGGCCATAGTGGCTGGTCACCGAAGTGCGCTGAACCTTGGCGAGGAAGCCGGGGCGAAACACCCGCTTGAGCGCGCGCCCGGTGTGGTCTGGCCCGAGGCTGAATAAAAAGGTGGCGCGGAGTTGATGTTTGTCGAGCAGGCGCAGCAGGGCAGGTACGCCTTCGAGCGTGCCCCGCAGGGTATCGACATCGATTTTGAGCGCAAGAATGGGCATGGAATCAGACAGAAACTGGGCTGGCCTTTGAAAGCCACATCGTAGAGGACTTGACCTGACACAGCCCTCGCGCAATGCGGGTCTGCTTCAATGCTTGCAGACATTGAGAATGCATCTGGAGGAATGGACATGCACGCCTTGTTTTCAACCTGTGATCTGTGCGATGCGCACCGCGACGCCCTGCACACCGATGCGCTGCGGGTGCTGCCGCCGGTTTTCCGCTCCTTTGGCAAGATCAGCCGTTTTCGCGGCAAGATCGCCACGGTGCAGTGTCACGACGACAACGCCCTGGTGCGTGCCACCCTGGAGTCGGCCGGCATGGCCCGGGTGCTGGTGGTGGATGGAGCCGCTTCGATGAAGCGCGCGCTGCTGGGCGGCAACCTCGCTGCGCTGGCCAGCCAGAACGGCTGGGCCGGGGTACTGGTCAACGGTTGCGTGCGCGATGTGCATGAAATTCTGCAGGTACCTATCGGCGTGCTGGCGCTGGCGTCCATGCCCGCTCCGCCGGAGAAACACGGTAAAGGCAGAGTCGATGTCGCGGTGACGATTCAGGACGTGATCGTGCGCCCCGGCGAATGGCTCTACGCCGATGAAGACGGCGTGATCATCAGCCGCGAGCCGCTCGGGCTGGCGCTCTGAAATCAAGGGCGCGGCGGAGCAGCTTCAGGTCAGAATGCGACGGCGGGCCAGGGGCGGATTGGTGTCGAGGTAGGCACGCAGGCCTTCAAAAATGGCGCGCGCGATTTGCTTGCGATAAGTCGGCGTTTGTAGCCGCGCCTCTTCTTCCGGGTTACTGATGAAGGCGGTTTCCACCAGCATCGAAGGAATGCTGGGCGACTTCAGCACGGCGAATCCTGCCTGCTGCACTTGCTTGGAATGCAGATGCACCAGCTCTCCCATCTTGCCCAGCGTGGGTCGGGCCATTTTCAGACTGGCATTGATCTTGGCGGTGGTGGACATGTCGAGCAGCACCTTGGCCACTTGATAGCTGCGCGAGTTGATGTCGATGCCGCCAATGGCGTCGGCCGCGTTCTCGCGTTGCGCCATCAGCCGCGCCTCCACGCTGGACGCGCCGCCATCGGACAGGCAATACACCGAAGCGCCGCGCGCCTCGGGCGTGAACCAGCCATCGGCATGGATGGAGGTGAACAGATCGGCGTTGGCCGATTGTGCCTTTTCCACCCGTGTCCACAGCGGCACGAAGTAGTCGCTGTCGCGCGTCATCATCACCCGCATGTGCGGCGTGTTCATGGCCAGATCGCGCAGGTGGCGGGCGATGAGCAGCACCACATCCTTCTCATGCACCCCGCTGGGGCCGGTGGCACCGGGGTCTTCGCCGCCATGACCGGGGTCGATGGCCAGCAGCACGCTGCGAAAGTTGCGGCGGTCACGGCGCACGGGGTCGGGGCGTTGCGCCGGGGGGGGCGTATCGGCGCGGGCGAACTGCTGCGGCTGCCCGGTTTGCGGGCTGTCGAGTTCGCTGCGGTGCTGGCGTATCCAGTCTCCAAGCGAATCCGGCTGTTGTGGCTGGGCCTGGGCGAGGGTTTGCGGCGGCGCTTTGGAACCGGCACCGGGCTGGTGTTCGCGGTCAAGCGCCTCCTGCTGTTGCATGAATGCCATCAGCCGGTCACCTGAATGGGCAGGATAAAGATCGAAGACCAGCCGGTTTTGATAGGCCGCAACCGGCAGCAGGCTGAAGACCTGCGGTTTGACCGCCTGCTTCAAGTCGATGACCAAGCGCACCACGTCGGGCTTGAACTGGCCCACGCGCACGTCTTTGATGAAGGGATCGTCCGCCTTCACTTTGCCCGCCAGGTCTCGCAACTGGTTGTCGAGCTGCAGGCCCTGAATGTCCACCACGAGTCGCGGCGGATCGCTCAAGACCTGATGGGTTGCGCTCAGGGCACCGTCCGACTCCAGCGTCAGCCGGGTGTATTCGGGCGCCGGCCAGACGCGGATAGACATCAAGGTAGCGCCCCGCGCAATCATGGGGGCCGACAGCAGCAGCACGAGGCTGGACGATTGCACGAGAAAACGCCGGCGCGGTGGGGTCATCATGTTCAGGCTCCTGCTCAAAAACCGGGGGAGCAGCAGCCCACCCACGGCATCAACCGGACTTCAAACCCTCCGGCAAGGCGCGAAACAAACGCTGTCCCAGTTCAGTCCCGGCCTGCAACATGCACCGGCGCTGCTCTCCCAGCGGTTCGAGGTGCACGCTCAAGTCGGCAGCGGGCAACAAACCCTGCGCGCGCTGCGGCCACTCGACCAGACTGACCCCCGGCCCGCCCACGACATCGCGCAGTCCAGAATCGTCCCACTCTTGCGGGTCTGAAAAGCGATAAAGATCAATGTGATAGGCCGAGGTCCGAAGAGTTCCCTTGAATTGTAGGTCCGGAATGTCGAGGGTGTACTCCTCCAGCAGGCTGAAACTGGGACTTTTGATGCGCCCCTGCACGCCCAGTGCACGCAAAAAAGCGCGTGCAAAGGTGGTTTTCCCTGCGCCGAGATCGCCGTCGAGGGTGATCAGCAGGCGGGGCATCGGGTGTTGCGCCCACGCCAAAGCCACGGCTTGCGCCAGCGCTTCGGTGGCGTGGTCATTGGCAAGCAGCAGGAGCAGGGCGGCAGGGGGCATGGAGAGATTTCTAGAATGGCGCGGATGGAGCAACTCAGCACATCGTCCGAGCATCTGCGCGCGCTGGCGCAAGACATCAAACAGCAGGGGCGTGCGCTGGGATTTTCGCAAATCGGCATCACCGGGGTCGATCTGCGCTCGGCCGAGGCGCCCCTGCTCGACTGGCTGGCCGCAGGACATCACGGCAGCATGGACTACATGCAGCGACATGGCCTAAAGCGCGCCCGCCCCACCGAACTGGTGCCCGGCACGTTGCGCGTCATCACCGCCCGCCTGGACTATCTCCCGCGCGCAAGCTCGTCCAACTGGCGCGATGCGGAATGGCAAAGGCTGGCGCAACCCGAAGCGGCCACGATCTCCGTCTATGCCAGAGGGCGCGATTATCACAAGGTGCTCAGGCGCAAGCTGCAGCGACTGGCCGATCACATCGCCGCCCAGATCGACCCGGGCGTCGTGCGCGTGTTCACCGACTCCGCTCCCGTGCTGGAAGTGGAGCTGGCGGCGCGCGCCGGGCTCGGCTGGCGCGGCAAACACACCCTGCTGCTACAGCGCGACAGCGGATCGATGTTTTTTCTGGGAGAAATATTCATCGGTTTGCCCCTCCCGGTGGACGCCCCCGCGAGCGCCCACTGCGGCACCTGCCGCAAATGCATCGATATCTGCCCGACGCAGGCCATTCTTGGCCCGGAACAACTCGATGCGCGGCGCTGCATTTCCTACCTGACCATCGAACACGCAGGGCCGATTCCACTGGAACTGCGTCCGCTGATCGGCAACCGCATCTACGGATGCGACGACTGCCAGCTGATCTGCCCCTGGAATCGGTATGCCCAGCGCAGCCCCTTGCCCGATTTCGATCCCCGC
>CALBRU010000157.1 GCA_937927695.1 uncultured Thiomonas sp.
CGTGCCCGTGGGCTGCCCCGCGTGCAATCACACCGGCTACACCGGGCGCACCGGCGTGTTCGAGCTGTTCGAAGTCGACGACGGTCTGCGCGCCGCCATTCACGCTCGCGCCTCCGAGGCCGAGTTGCGTCGCCTGGCCCAGGCCACGGGGATGCGCAATATGCGCCAGGACGGGCAACGCTATATCGACACCAGTATCACCAGCCTGGCCGAGTTGCTGCGCGTGACGCGCGATTGAATTTTTGTTCCACCATGCCCGCCTACCGTTTCACCGCCCTTGACACCGCAGGCGCCGAGCAGTCCGGCGTGCTCGAATCCGACAGCGCCCGCGGCGCCCGCACCCTGTTGCGCAGCCGTGGGCTCATTCCGCTGCAGGTCGAAGGCATTCACGAAGAAGCGGCGCAGGCCAGCGGCCGCCGGTTTGCGCGCCGGGTGTTCAACAACCAGGAACGCACCCTGTTCACCCGCCAGCTCGCGGGCCTGTTGGTGTCTGGCCTGCCGGTGGAGAAAGCCCTTGCCGCCCTGGCCGAAGACGCCGACCGCGCCGAAATCGGCAATCTGCTCTCCAACCTCAAAAGCGAAGTCTCCGCCGGACACAGTCTGGGCGATGCGCTGGCGCAATATCCGCGCGAATTCAAACCCATCTACCGCGCGCTGGTGAGCGCCGGCGAAGACAGCGGCGATCTCGGTCTGGTGATGGAGCGGCTGTCCGACTATCTCGAAGACCAGCAGGCGCTGCGCGGCAAGCTGGTGCAGGCTTTCGCCTATCCGGCCATCGTGGTGCTGGTGGCCGTCACCGTGGTGGTGCTGCTGCTCACCTACGTCGTGCCGCAGGTGGTCGGCGTGTTTCAGGGCGCGCACCAGAAGTTGCCGCTGCTCACCGTCGGCCTCATCGCCGTGTCCGATTTCATGCGGGCCTGGGGCTGGCTGATTTTGATCGTGCTTGCGGTTGGCGCCATCGTGTTCGCGCAGGCCATGAAGCTGCCCGGGCCGCGTCTGGCGTTCGACGCCATGATGCTGCGCAGCCCGCTGTTCGGACGGCTGATCCGCGGCATCAACACCGCACGCTTCGCCAGCACCCTGGGCATTCTGGGTGCGGCGGGCGTGCCCATCCTGCGGGCGTTGCAGGCGGCAGCAGACACCTTGAGCAACAGCCTGCTCAAGGCCGACGCCGAAGAGGCCATTGCCCTGGTGCGCGAGGGCGCAACGCTCGCGCAGTCGCTGGCGCTGCACAAGCGCTTTCCGCCCGTGCTCATCACCTTCATCCGTCTGGGTGAGCAAACCGGAACCCTGCCGCAGATGCTCGACCGCGCTGCCATGCAGCATGCGCAGGAAGTGCAGCGCCGCGCCATGACACTGACCACCATTCTGGAGCCGCTGCTCATTCTGGTCATGGGCGGCATGGTGCTGCTCATCGTGCTGGCTGTGATGATGCCCATCATCCAGATGAACAACCTGGTGAAATAACTCATGCCTGCCGATTTGAACGACCGCCTGGTGGTGGCGATTTCCTCCCGCGCCCTGTTCGATTTCGAGGAGGAGAACCGCGTGTTCGAGCAGGCCGACGACGCCGCCTACATGCGGCTGCAGCTCGACCGGCTGGAGCGCCCGGCGCAACCCGGCGTGGCGTTCCAACTGGTACGCAAGCTGCTGACCTTCAACACCAGCGACGCCCAGCGCGACCGGGTGGAAGTGGTGCTGCTGTCGCGCAACGACCCGGTGTCCGGGTTGCGGGTGTTCAACTCCGCCAAACATCACGGCACGCCCATCGAGCGCGGCGTATTCACGCGGGGCCGCGCGCCTTATCAATATCTACACGCTTTGCAGGCCCATCTGTTTCTGTCGGCAGAGCCAGACGATGTACGCGCCGCGCTGCATGCCGGCTATCCGGCAGCGCAGGTTTACCCCGAGTCGGCGCGTGCTTCCGAGGCGCATCCCGATGAAGTGCGCATCGCCTTCGACGGTGACGCGGTGCTGTTTTCAGACGAGGCCGAGCGCGTCTTCCAGACCGAGGGTCTGCCCGCCTTCCAGCAGCACGAAGCCCGCAAGGCCGCGCTGCCGCTGCCGCCGGGGCCATTCAAGCCCCTGCTCGAAGCCTTGCACCGGCTGCAAAGGGCCAGCGCCGATGGGTCCACCCCCATGCGCCTGCGCACCGCGCTGGTCACGGCGCGCAGCGCTCCGGCGCACGAGCGCGCCGTCCGCACCCTGATGCACTGGAACATCACCATCGATGAAGCCATGTTTCTCGGCGGGCTGGATAAGGGGCCGTTCCTGCGCGAATTTCAGCCCGATTTTTTCTTCGACGACCAAGCTGGGCATGTGCAATCCGCAGCGCGTCATGTGCCCTCGGGGCAGGTGCACGCCGAAGTCACGCGCAAGCCTTGAAAACCGCTCCAGAACTCCGCTCGGGCCGTGCAGCCGCCGTCTGAAAAAAAGTCGCGGTGCCTCTACCATGCCAAGCTCTGTCACTCGCTGACGACACCCCGAAGGAGACTCGCATGGCCACCACCCATCTGCATGGCAACCCCGTTCCCACCAGCGGCGAATTGCCCGCGAAAGGCAGCAAAGCCCCCGATTTCCGCCTGACCGACAAAGACCTGGCCGACCGCACCCTGGCCGACTTCGTGGGCAAGCGCAAGGTACTCAACATCTTCCCGTCGATCGATACGCCCACTTGCGCACAGTCGGTGCGCACCTTCAATGCACGGGCCAGTGAAAAGGCCGACACCGTGGTGCTGTGCATTTCGGCCGATCTGCCCTTCGCCCAGGCCCGCTTCTGCGGCGCCGAAGGGCTGGACAAGGTGATCAACCTCTCGGAAATGCGTGACCGCAGTTTCGCTCAGGCCTATGGCGTGGGCATCGCTGGCGGCCCGCTTGCCGGGCTGTGTGCCCGCGCCGTGATCGTGCTCGACAAAGACAACACCGTGCTGCACACCGAACTGGTGAACGAAATCGCCCACGAGCCCAACTACGACGCGGCATTGGCGGCGCTGTAAGGCAGCAGACTCCGCGTGGCGCGTGTTTGCCGCGCGGAGTTTCTAAAATGATTCTTTTATTCTGCGGAGACAACACATCATGGTCATGCCCACATCCATGTCGGATCGCGACGGAAAAATCTGGATGGACGGCCAGTTGGTGGAGTGGCGTGATGCCAAGGTCCACGTTCTGACCCACACCCTGCACTACGGCTGCGGCGCCTTCGAGGGCGTGCGTGCTTACAAGACCGACAAGGGCACGGCCATCTTCCGCCTGCGCGATCACACCGAGCGCCTGTTCAACAGCGCCAAGATTTTGCGCATGGAGATTCCCTTCACCATCGAGCAGGCCATGCAGGCGCAGATCGACGTGGTCAAGGCCAACGGTTTCGACTCCTGCTACATCCGCCCGCTGACCTGGATCGGCGACAAGAAGCTGGGCGTCTCCCCGCGCGGCAACACCATTCATCTGATGATCGCAGCGTGGCCGTGGGGGGCTTACCTCGGCGAAGACGGGCTCAAGCGCGGCATTCGCGTCAAGACCAGCAGCTACACCCGCCACCATGTGAATATCACCATGTGCAACGCCAAGGCGGTGAGCAATTACACCAACTCCATTCTGGCGAATATGGAGGTCACCAACGACGGCTACGACGAAGCGCTGCTGCTCGACCCGCAAGGCTTTGTGAGCGAGGGCGCGGGCGAGAATATTTTCGTCGTGCGCGAAGGCGTGCTCTACACCCCCGATTTGTCTTCGGGTGCGCTCAACGGCATCACTCGCAAAACTGTGTTCGCCATCTGCGAAGACCTTGGCCTGACCATCAAGGAAAAGCGCATCACCCGCGACGAGGTCTACATCGCCGACGAAGCCTTCCTCACCGGCACGGCGGCCGAAGTCACCCCCATCCGCGAGCTCGACGGCATCACCCTCGGCCCCGGGTATCGCGGCCCGATCACCGAGCGCATCCAGAACGCCTTTTTTGACATCGTCGGCGGCCGCAATCCCAAGTACGCAGGCTGGCTGTCTGCGGTTTGACGATGCTTTCCATCACTGATCGAGACCCGCCTATGAGCGCCATTCCCAAGCCCAACATGCCCGTGGTCGAACTCAAGGCCAAGGATCTGCCGGCCTACTGCCCCAATCCCAATATGCCGATCTGGAGCAGCCATCCGCGCGTATTCATCGACGTGACGCACGGCGAAGCAGCCTGCCCTTACTGCGGCACCCGCTACCGTCTGGCCGAAGGCGAAGTGGTGCACGGCCATTGAGTGCGCATCCGGCATGACCCGTGTTCTGCTGATCGCCCCGCAGTGGATCGGCGACGCGGTGATGGCCCAGCCCTTGGTGGCTTTGCTGGCTGCCCGAGGCGAACAGATCAGCGCGCTAGGGATGCCCAGTGTGGCCCCGGTGTTGCGGGCCATGCCGGGGGTGAGCGAGGTCATCGAGGCACCGTTCGCGCATGGCCAGCTCGATTTCGCGCTTCGCAGGCGCATCGCAAGGCAATTGCGTGATGCGGGTTTCCAGCGGGCGTACATCCTCGGCAATAACCTCAAGTCGCGCCTGGTGCCGTGGCTGGCACGCATCCCGCAGCGCATTGGCTATACGGGTGAAGCACGCGGGCTGCTGCTGACCGATCGCGTTCAGGCTGACGAGCCGGCTCGGGTGAGGGCAGTCTCCGAGCCGATGGCGCTGTCGCCCGTGTCCTGCCGCATTCCCCGGCCGGAGGGTGAGCGCCGGCCGGACATGCGCCAACATTACGCCGCGCTGGCGCAGGTTGATGGCTCGTCCAGCCCGGTTTCGATTCCGGAGCCGGCCCTGCACATTTCCCCCGACGACGCCGAGGCAGCGCGCCGCCGGTTCGGTCTGCCGCCGCGCTGGATTGCCCTCTGCCCCGGCGCGGAGTACGGCCCGGCCAAGCAATGGCCGGTCGCGCACTATGCTGCCCTGGCCATCCAGGCGCAACAAGCCGGTTATGCCGTTGCCGTGCTCGGCGCCCCGCGGGATGCCGCGGCCGCAGCCGAGATTGCCACGCAGGCGCCGGGCAGCGTGAATCTATGCGGCGCCACGCAGTTGGCAGAGGCCATTGCCCTGCTCGCCAGTTGCAGCGGTGCGGTGAGTAACGATTCCGGCTTGATGCATGTTGCCGCCGCACTGCAGCGCCCGACCGTGGGGGTGTACGGCTCGACCGATCCGTGCCACACGCCTCCTGCGGCGCACCACAGCGCAACGCTCTGGCTGCAACTCGATTGCAGTCCGTGTTTTCAGCGCACCTGCCCGCTTGGGCATCTCAACTGCCTCCATCACATCACGCCCGATGCGGTCTGGCGCAAGCTGGCGCGACTGATGTCTGTTGTCGCCCCCAATTGAGTGCTCAGGCGCTCAATGCCAGAGCAGCACAACCGCAATCGCAATCCAGCCGAGCGTAAAGTTGAGCACCACCAAGGGGTGAATCTGCTCCAGCGCGCGGCCCAGCGCGGGCCAATCCTGCCTGGAAGCGGCCTGGCGCGCGCGGCGAAAAGGCGCAAAGTAAATATGCGCAAAGACCGCCGTCATCACCAGGCCGATGCCCAGCATTGCGTGCCAGCCCACGGGCGCCTGGGCGAAACCGACCTGCAGCATGATGATCAATCCCGAAATCAAAATCACCGCGATGCTGAGCCAGACGAGAGGGAAAAAGCGCTGCAGCGTCGCCAGAATGAACTGCGGGCGCACAGGAGCCTGCAGCAGGGCGAAAGCGGCGGGTCGCATGGCAAACAGAATGAACGCCATACCACCCATCCAGATGACCGCGGCGACAAGATGTAAAAAGACCAGCAGAGCCGTCATGAAAGTTCCCGAAATTGGATGAAATGCTCGCTTGCATAAATCGAGGTCGGTGGCGACGCGGCTGTCAAGAGAAATGACAGAACGTTGACCCGACACAATGTTAGATGCAGGCGCACGAAAAAAGCTGGTGCTGTATCGACTTTCCCCTATACTTTCGCCGTTTGACCTTCATGCCAATTGTTACCCGTCGCAACAACCGTCGCAGCAACCCCTAGCGGGCTGCGAAGATTGGTGGAAGCGTTTTAACCCAAGTTCAACTCATGGGCTGGCGATTTGGCCGTCCACAAAGCTGACCAGAGTGTTTTTGCCTTGAACCAAACTGTGCCATCCATAGACCCCTGGAAAGACGAGCAAGACGTGCCGTCGGCTGCGTCCATGACGCGCGCCGAAGTGCAGAGTTTGCTTCTGCGCAAGCCGCAGGTGTCCGTTTGGCGCGTGGTGGCGCTGCAGGCCTTGGTCGGCTTGGCCGTGGCTTTGGTGAGCTGGTTTTTTGCGGCGGGCAAGCTCTCGGTCGTGTGGTCTGCCCTGTATGGCGCGGCCATTATCGCCGTGCCCTCTGCGCTGTTTGCCCTATCCATTCAGCTCTGGCTGTCCAAATTGAAGCCCGGCGTGGCTGTTTACGGTTTTGCGCTGGGTGAGTTGTTGAAAATCGGTTTGACCATCGTGCTTCTGTTTTTTGCGCCGCGCATCGTGCAGCCCCTCAGTTGGGCCGCGATGCTGATCGCCGTCGTCGTGACCTTGCAGGTGTACTGGGTCGCCCTGATTCTGCGCGGCAAGAAATCGAGTTGCGCAGCCTGATCCATTCCAGTCGTGCCGCGCAAGCGGCCCTCCTCAAAATAGTCGACCATGTCCGCAGAACAACACACCATCACCGCAGGCGAGTACATCGTTCACCACCTGACGCAATGGACCAGCGGTCCGCGTACCGGGGTGGTTGACTTTGGCATCGTCGACATCGATTCCCTCTTCTTCTCCGTGCTGCTGGGCGTGATTGCGTGCTATGTGCTTTGGCGCGTCGCAAAGAACATGACCAGTGGTAAACCGGGCAGGCTTCAGGCTGCGGTCGAGTTTCTGGTTGAGTTCGTGGACGAGCAGGCGCGCGGCATCGTGCGCAATGCCAAGTCGCGCGAATTCGTGGCTCCGCTGGCGTTCATTTCGTTCGTCTGGATCGTGATGATGAACCTCATGGATCTGCTGCCCGTCGATCTGTTGCCCCGTCTTTGGCAAACCGCGGGCGCCGCGACCGGCCACGACCCGGAGCATATGTATTTGCGTGTGGTGCCTACGGCCGACCTGTCGATTGCCCTGGGTATGTCGATCACCATTTTGTTGCTGAGCCTGTACTACGGCATCAAGATCAAGGGCATTGGTGGTTGGGTGCATGAATTGTTCACCGCCCCTTTTGGCAACCACTTCCTGCTCTGGCCGCTGAACTTCGCCATGCAGTTGCTCGAATATTTGGCGAAAACCCTCTCGCACGGCATGCGGTTGTTTGGCAACCTTTACGCCGAAGAAATTCTGTTCATGATCATCGCGCTCATGGGGGCTGCCGGCCTGAGCAGCTTGACGGGCTGGGCGCTGTTCTTCGGCAACATTGCAGCCGGTCTGGCCTGGTCGATCTTCAGTCTGCTGGTCATCGTGCTGCAGGGTTTCATTTTCATGATGCTGACCCTGGTTTACATCGGTCAGGCGCATGATCACCATTGATCGGTTTTGATCACTTTCGTTTTTTTCTGATTTCTTTTTTCTTCACCACTTCAACTCACTAGGAGCAAGCATGGAACACGTTCTCGGATATGTCGCACTGGCCGCAGGTCTGATCATTGGTCTGGGCGCCAACGGCGCTTGTATCGGCATCGGCATCATGGGCAGCAAATATCTCGAATCCGCCGCACGTCAGCCCGAGCTGATGAACGAACTGCAAACCAAGATGTTCCTGCTGGCCGGTCTGATCGACGCGGCCTTCCTGATCGGTGTCGGTCTGGCCATGATGTTCACCTTCGCCAACCCGTTCGTTCTGAAGTAAGCCACGCTTGACTCCAGCAACGATCTGTTCACCCATCTGAAGCAAAGGTTAGCGCCATGCATCTGGACGCAACACTCATTGCGCAGATCATCGTTTTCTTGCTGCTGGCGTGGTTCACGAAGAAATTCGTGTGGCCCCCCATCACCAAGGCCCTCGATGAACGCGCAACAAAAATCGCCGACGGTCTGGCTGCCGCCGATCGCGCCAAGTCTGAACTCGCCTCGGCCAATCGCAAGGTCGAGGAAGAACTTGCCCGCTCGCATCAGGAGAGCGCGGGACGCCTGGCTGATGCCGAGCGTCGTGCGCAGGCCGTGATCGAAGAGGCGCGCAAGAAGGCCGAGGAGGTCGCAGCCAACATCGTGGCGCAGGCCAAGTCAGAGGCTGATCAGCAAGCGGTCAAGGCGCGCGAGCAATTGCGTGATCAGGTCGCGGCGCTGGCAGTCAAGGGTGCCGAGGCCATTCTGCATCGCGAGATCAATCCGCAGGTGCATGCCGATCTGCTGAACCGGCTCAAGGCCGAACTGTAATCGGAGTGCGCCATGGCTGAACTCGCCACTATTGCCCGTCCTTACGCCGAGGCCGCTTTTGCCGCGGTGCGAGAATCCGGTATTCCGCCCGCGCAAGCGGCAGACGCCTTGGATCAGATTGCCCAGATTGCTGCCGATCCCGCTTTGCGCGAGGTGATGGGCAGTCCGAAAGTTTCCGCACGGCAACTCGCTGATCTGGTTCTGGGTGCTCTGCCAGGAACCGTTGCCCCCGTGCTGAAAAATCTGGTCGAGATGCTCGCCGAAAACCGGCGTTTCGCCGCAGTCGGACAGATCGCCGAGCAGTTCCGTGTGCTCAAGGACGAAGCCGAAGGCAAGGTCGAGGCCGTGGTGTCCAGCGCGTTCCCGCTGGAAGGCGAGGCGCTCGACAGCTTGCTGCAGGCGCTCGAACGCAAATACGGCCGCAAGCTGCACGCCACCGTGGAAATCGACCCAATGCTCATCGGGGGGGTGCGTGTCGCTGTAGGCGACGAAGTGCTCGACACCTCGGTTCGCGCCCGGCTGGAGCAGATGAAAGTCGCTCTCACCGCTTAAAGTCTTAGAGGCTCCCATGCAACTCAATCCCGCAGAAATTTCCGAACTCATCAAGAGCCGCATCGAAGGTCTGGGCGCCAGCGCCAATATCCGCAACGAGGGTACCGTCGTGTCCCTCACTGACGGTATTGCGCGGGTGCACGGCCTGTCCGACGTGATGCAGGGCGAAATGCTCGAATTCCCGAACAACACCTTTGGCCTGGCGCTCAACCTCGAGCGTGATTCGGTCGGTGTGGTGATTCTGGGCCCTTACGAGCAAATCTCAGAAGGTGACACGGTCAAGTGCACCGGCGAGATTCTTTCCGTGCCCGTCGGCCCCGAGCTGATCGGCCGCGTGGTCAACACCTTGGGCGTGCCCATCGATGGCAAGGGTCCGGTGGAAACCAAGCAACTCGATCCAATCGAAAAGATCGCCCCTGGCGTGATCTGGCGCCAATCCGTGTCGCAGCCGGTGCAGACGGGTATCAAGGCGATCGACGCCATGGTGCCCGTCGGCCGCGGCCAGCGCGAGCTGATCATCGGCGACCGCCAGACCGGCAAGACGGCAGTGGCCGTCGACTCGATCATCAGCCAGAAGGGCAAAGACCTGATCTGTATCTACGTGGCGATCGGCCAGAAGGCGTCGACCATCGCCAACGTGGTGCGCAAACTGCAAGAGTTCGGCGCGATGGAATACACCATTGTCGTGGCCGCCTCTGCCTCGGACTCGGCCGCCATGCAGTACCTGGCGCCTTACGCCGGCTGCACCATGGGCGAATACTTCCGAGACCGCGGTCAGGACGCGCTGGTGATCTATGACGATCTGACCAAGCAGGCCTGGGCCTACCGCCAGATCTCGCTGCTGCTGCGCCGTCCGCCGGGACGTGAAGCCTATCCTGGCGACGTGTTCTACCTGCACAGCCGCCTGCTCGAGCGCGCCGCCCGCGTCAGCGAAGCGTATGTCGAGAAGTTCACCAACGGCGAAGTCAAGGGCAAGACAGGTTCGCTCACTGCCCTGCCCATCATCGAGACCCAGGCTGGCGACGTGTCCGCTTTCGTGCCAACCAATGTGATTTCGATTACCGACGGCCAGATCTTCCTCGAAACCGATCTGTTCAACGCCGGTGTGCGTCCCGCCATCAACGCGGGTGTGTCGGTGTCGCGGGTGGGCGGTGCGGCGCAGACCAAGATCATCAAGAAGCTCTCGGGCGGTATTCGTACCGACTTGGCCCAGTACCGCGAACTGGCTGCGTTCGCGCAGTTTGCTTCCGACCTGGACGAAGCAACCCGCAAGCAGCTTGAGCGCGGCCGCCGTGTGGTCGAGTTGCTGAAGCAGCCTCAGTATCAGCCGGCGCAGGTCTGGCAGATGGCGGCATCGCTCTACGCGGTGAACAACGGCTATCTCGATGACATCGAAGTCAAGCAGGTTCTGCCATTTGAAAAGGGCCTGCACGATCATCTGCAGACCAAGCACGCTGCCTTGGTGCAAAGCATCGAATCGTCCAAAGACCTGTCCAAGGATGATGAAGCCAAGCTCAAGGAAGCGATCGCCGAATTCAAGAAAAACGGTGCGTACTAATTCATTCCACGAAAACGGACGGAGCTGGGCAAGGATGTTTTTGCCCAGACTGACCCAGGAGTAATTCAATGGCTGGAATGAAAGAAGTACGCGTCAAGATCAAGAGCGTGCAAAACACGCGCAAGATCACCAAGGCGATGGAGATGGTGGCGGCCTCCAAGATGCGCAAGGCGCAGGAGCGCATGCGCGCAGCCCGCCCGTATGGCGACACTGTGCGTATCATCGCGGGCCACCTGCGCCAGGCGAATCCGGAATACACCCATCCTTTCCTGATCAAACGCGAGCCGATCAAGCGCGTTGGTTTGATTTTGGTGACCACTGACAAGGGGCTGTGCGGAGGGTTGAACACCAATATCACCCGCATGGCACTGGGCAAAATCAAGGAATGGCAGGCGGATGGCGTGCAAATTGAGTGCTGCGCCATTGGCAACAAGGGTCTGCAATTCCTTCAGCGTTTAGGCATGAATCTCACGTCGCACGCGGTACAGCTTGGCGACAAGCCGCATCTTGAAAAGTTGATCGGCCCCGTAAAAATCATGCTCGACGCCTATCAAGACGGCAAACTCGACGCGGTGTATCTGGGCTTCAGCCGCTTCGTCAACACCATGAAGCAGGCGCCGGAGATCGAGCCGCTTGTACCGCTCCCCGCGCACGCGCTGACGGCCAAGGCCGGAGATGAAAAATCCCATAGCTGGGATTACATCTACGAGCCGGATGCCAAACCGGTGATCGATGCGCTGTTGGTGCGCTACATCGAGGCACTGATCTATCAGGCCGTGGCGGAGAACATGGCCTGCGAACAGTCGGCGCGTATGGTGGCGATGAAGTCGGCCTCAGACAACGCCAAGAGCGTGATCGGTGAGTTGCAGCTCGTCTACAACAAGAGCCGACAGGCAGCCATAACCAAAGAACTTTCGGAAATCGTGAGCGGAGCCGCCGCGGTGTGAACCCCGGCTAACCGAATTGAAACCATTGGAGAGCAATATGACGACGGCTCAAGCGCAAGGCAAAATCGTTCAGTGCATCGGCGCTGTGATCGATATCGAATTTCCCCGCAATGCCATTCCCAAGGTGTACGACGCCTTAGTGCTGGCGGACAACAACGCCAGCAGCCTGGCAGAAACCGGCCTCACTTTCGAAGTGCAGCAGCAGATCGGCGACGGCGTGGTGCGCACCATTGCCATGGGCTCCAGCGATGGCCTGCGTCGTGGCATGCTGGTCAACAACACCGGCCATTCCATTCAGGTCCCTGTGGGTCCGGCCGTGCTGGGCCGCATCATGGACGTGCTGGGCCGCCCCATCGACGAAGCCGGCCCCATCGCCACCGAAGAGCGCCGCTCGATTCACCAGTCGGCGCCGAAATTCGATGATCTGTCCCCTTCGGTCGATCTGCTCGAAACCGGCATCAAGGTGATCGACCTGGTCTGCCCGTTCGCCAAGGGCGGCAAAGTCGGCCTGTTCGGTGGCGCGGGCGTGGGCAAGACCGTGAACATGATGGAACTCATCAACAACATCGCCAAGCAGCACAGCGGCCTGTCGGTGTTCGCCGGCGTGGGTGAGCGTACCCGCGAAGGCAATGACTTCTATCACGAAATGAAGGACTCCAACGTCCTCGACAAGGTGGGCATGGTGTTCGGCCAGATGAACGAACCCCCGGGCAACCGCCTGCGTGTGGCGCTCACCGGCCTGACCATGGCCGAGCGTTTCCGCGATGAGGGCCGTGACATTCTGTTCTTCGTGGACAACATCTACCGCTACACCCTGGCGGGTACCGAAGTGTCCGCGCTACTGGGTCGTATGCCGTCTGCCGTGGGCTATCAGCCGACGCTGGCCGATGAAATGGGCAAGCTGCAGGAGCGCATCACCTCGACCAAAACCGGCTCCATCACCTCCATCCAGGCCGTCTACGTGCCGGCGGACGACTTGACCGACCCGTCTCCTGCGACCACCTTCAACCACCTCGACGCCACCGTGGTGCTGAGCCGCGACATCGCCTCGCTGGGCATCTACCCCGCGGTGGATCCGCTGGATTCCACCAGCCGCCAGATCGACCCCAACGTCATCGGCGAGGAGCACTACTCCACCACCCGCGCGGTGCAGGGCATTCTGCAACGCTACAAGGAACTGCGCGACATCATCGCCATTCTGGGCATGGACGAACTCTCGCCGGAAGACAAGCAGGCTGTGGCCCGCGCCCGCAAGATCCAGCGTTTCCTGTCGCAGCCCTTCCACGTCGCCGAAGTGTTTACCGGTTCGCCCGGCAAGTATGTGCCGCTGAAGGAAACCATCCGCGGCTTCAAGATGATCGTCAACGGCGAATGCGACGCCCTGCCCGAGCAGGCGTTCTACATGGTCGGCACCATCGACGAAGTCTTCGAGAAGGCCAAGAAACTCAACTAAGCCAGCGAGCTTGAAGCGATCCAATCCGGCCGATGATGCAAAAGACCGTCGGCCGGAGCCTGAAACCGCATCACGTTCCGGATTGAAGCCATGAACACCATCCATGTCGACGTCGTCAGCGCCGAAGAATCCATCTTCTCCGGCGAAGCCCGTTTCGTCGCCCTTCCGGGCGAGTCAGGTGAACTGGGTATTCTGCCCGGGCACACCCCGTTGATCACCCGCATCAAGCCGGGCTCGGTGCGAATCGAGTTGGCCGGAGCCAACGCCACAGGCGGCAAGGAAGAGTTCATCTTTGTCGCAGGCGGCATTCTTGAAGTGCAGCCCAAGAGGGTGACCGTGCTCGCGGATACCGCCATTCGTGGCAAAGATCTCGACGAGGCCAAGGCTAACGAGGCGCTCAAGGCCGCGCAAGACGCGCGCGCACATGCCAAAGAAGTGCAAGACGTCGCTGTGGTGGAAGGTGAACTCGCCATGCTGGCCGCCCAGCTTGCGGCGATCCGCCGGCTTCGCGGCCGAGGGCACTGAGTTTGCTTGGGTCAACCGTTGCAAAAGAACAGCCCGCTCATGCGGGCTGTTTTGTTTTACGCTTCGCCGCCGTTACGATGAACTGGACGAGAGCAATGTGGAGCCGGTGAATGAGCGCAGGAGGGGGCGTATGGATGACAGCCCAAGGAGGTCGGGACAGCGGGCAGCGCCTACCTGGCCCGCTGCTTGCCGCTGCGCTGCTGCTGGGATTGGCGCTGGGGGGCTGCGCCAGTGCGCCGCAGCGCAGCGTTTCAAGCGGGGCGCCTGTCAATGCCCAGGCGGGCTGCCATGCTCCGCCGCCCAATCTGCGTGCGGCCTACAACCGCACTTATACCGTGCGAGGCCGCAGCTACAGCCCCTTGCGTAGCGCTGACGGTTACGACGAAGTAGGTATCGCCTCCTGGTACGGCTGGGAATCGGGCACCACCACGTCGATGGGGACGCGTTTCAACCCGCGTGACTTTTCGGCAGCCAGCCGTGTCTTGCCGCTGCCGACCTGCGTTCAGGTGACCAACCTCGACAATGGCCTGAGCGCGCTGGTGCTGGTCAATGATCGGGGCCCATTTGTCAGCGGACGTTTGCTCGATTTGTCGATGGGCGCAGCGCAGGCTCTGGGCGTGACCCGAACGGGAACGGCCCGCGTGCGCATCGTGGCCCTGCCCGAAGGGGCCAAGTTCCTGCTCCTGGCTCCCCTGGTGCAGC
>CALBRU010000158.1 GCA_937927695.1 uncultured Thiomonas sp.
GGCGAACTGCCAGGCTTGCAGCATGCAGGGGGCGGCTTGGGGGGCGGTCATGGTCAGCTCAAACGCCAGGCCAGCGCCAGCAGGGTGATCAGCAACACCGGCGTGGTCAGCGCCAGCCCGATGCGCATGTAATAACCCCAGCCGATGTGCACGCCCTTGCGGTCGAGCACGTGCAGCCATAGCAGCGTGGCCAAGCTGCCGATGGGTGTGAACTTGGGGCCGAGATCGCAGCCGATGACGTGGGCGTAGATCATGGCTTCGCGCACCGCCGGGGCTATGCCCTGCGCGTGGTGGATGCCCAGGGCGCCCACCAGGGTCATGGGCATGTTGTTCATCACCGAGGACAGCACCGCGCTGATGAAGCCCGTGCCCACCACCGCGACCACGGTGCCGTGGCGGGCCAGCGCTTCGAGCGCCAGCGCCAGATAGTCGGTCAGCCCGGCATTGCGCAAGCCATAGACCACGAGGTACATGCCCAGCGAGAACAGCACGATCTGCCACGGCGCGCCTTTGATGACGTGACGCAGATCGATGACCGCACCGCGCCCGCCGCGCCACCAGCGCCCGGCCAGGGCCAGCAGCAGCAGCGCGGCGATGCCGGTGACCAGCGACACCGGCACCTGCCAGGCGGCGGTGACGAAATACGCCACCAGCAGCACGGCCATCACCGGCCAGGTCCAGCGAAACACCAGCGCGTCCTTGATGGCGCTGGCTGGCGAATCGAGCCGGGCGAGGTTGTAGCTCGCGGGAATGTCGCGGCGGAAGAACAGCATCAGCACGATCAGCGTGGCAGCCAGCGCGGCCAGATCCACCGGCACCATCACCGCCGCGTAGCGATCGAAGGGAATGCCGAAATAACCCGCGGTGACGATGTTGACCAGATTGGAAATCACCAGCGGCAGCGAGGTGGTATCGGCGACGAAACCGCAGGCCATGACGAACGCGAGCGCCGCCGCCGGACCGAAGCCCAGCGCCAGCAGCATGGCCAGCACGATCGGCGTGAGGATGAGCGCCGCGCCGTCGTTGGCGAAGAACGCCGAAATCACCGCGCCCAGCACCACGATCAACGGAAACAACCGCCGTCCGCGTCCGCCGCCCCAGCGCGCCACATGCAGCGCGGCCCAGTGAAACACCCCGGCGTCGTCGAGGATGAGCGAGATGATGATCAGCCCGACGAAGGTGAAGGTCGCATCCCAGACGATGTGCCACACCACTGGAATGTCGCCCCAGTTGATCACGCCGAACATCAGCGCGATCGCCGCGCCGCCCAGGGCGCTGTAGCCGATGCCCAGACCGCGCGGCTGCCAGATGACGAACACCAGGGTGAGGATGAAGATGAGCAGGGCGGCGATCATGGGCGGCGTTAAGTTTTTGCTAGGAAATGGGCGCAATCGAAACGCAAACGGCAGGCCGTTCTGCCTGCCGTTTGGCGCGAGGAAGGCGATTATTGAACAACCGGGTCGAGATCGTCTTTGGCGCAGGCTTCGGGCAATGGCATCACTGGGGTCTTGCCGATGTCCACGATTTCCCGCTTGATCGCGGCTGCGTCCAGCCGATCCAGCGGCAGACTGACGAAGGCGCGCACCCGGCACATGATCTGGCGGAAGATGGTCTGGAAGGCGCGCCGCTTTTCTTCGTCGCTGCCCTGCACGGCGGCCGGGTCTTCAAAGCCCCAGTGCGCAGTCATCGGGTGACCGGGCCAGATGGGGCAGGTTTCGCCCGCGGCCTTGTCGCAAACCGTGAAAACAAAGTCCATCTGCGGTGCGTCGGGCGTGGCGAACTCGTCCCAGCTCTTGCTGCGCAAGGTGTCCGTCGGGTAACCGATGCTTTTGAGCTGCTCGATAGCGAAGGGGTTGACCACCCCGCCTGGATGACTGCCCGCGCTATAGGCCTTGAAGCGGCCCTTGCCCAGGGTGTTGATCAGCCCCTCGCCCATGATCGAGCGGGCGGAATTGCCAGTGCACAGCACCAGCACGTTGTAAACCTTGTCCATGAACAATCTCCAAGTGGGTAAAAGATCAGCAGCAGGATGATTTGGAAGCGGGGGCGGAGGCGCCGCCGCAGCACGCCGTCGCCGGGCGCGGTGACGTTGACAGTGACGGTGACGGCATCGCAACCGCCGCAGCAGGCACGCAGCAAGCGCTGCCATCGGGCGAATCATTGAACATGGGAATCGTGTCCAGCGTGTGATAGGTCTCCCAGGCGATGCCTACCGGGTCGTTGGCCCAGTATTTGTCGGAGCGGGCGTAGCAGCAGGCGGCGCCGGTTTCTTCGATGAAGCCAGCCTCGGTGGATTCGAGGCGTTGCTGCATTTCCGCGAGTTCCGCATCGCTTTCCACCTGAATACCCAGATGGTTCAAACCGGGCGCTGCGCCGCGCTGCGAAATGGCGAAGTTCACCCGCGGGTCGTCGAGCATCCACTTGGCGTAGTCGGCCTTGCGCACCGTGGGCTCGGCGGCAAACAGGCCGGAGTAGAACCGAATGGCGTCGTCCAGCGCGGGCACGCTGACGTGAACATGGAAGCGTTTCATGGGTGGGTCTCCTCAACAGTTGAGCGTACGGGGGTGGTGCAGTTTGCCTCGACCGGGCCGCAGGGATTGCCGCCGCAGCAGTTGTCGGTGAGGTAGCCGATCAGATCATTCATGGTGGAAAAGCGCGCGGTGTAGATCACAAAGCGCCCCGCCTGGCGAGACTCGACCAGATCGGCGTGGGCGAGCTCCTTCAGGTGAAACGAGAGCGAGGAGGGCGCAATGGCGGTGAGCTCGGCAATTTTGCCCGCAGCCAGCCCTTCAGGGCCCGCCTGCACCAAGACGCGAAACACGCGCAGACGCGAGTCTTGCGACAGAGCGGCGAGAACAAGAAGTGCGGCTTTTGTTTCCATGTTTCAAAGTTTATGGAAACATGGAAATTAAGGCAAGTGCCTTTTTGCGTTATGCCAGCTTGGCGGGCGGCTGTCTCTGTGCAGTGTGCGCTGCAGCAAAATCTGCTTACAGGTGTGGCAAATCGGGTCGCACCGACATGATGCAAGTCAAGCTCCCGCTGCTGTCCTGTAGCACACTGCAAACTCACATCCACATTTGGGAGTTGCCATGAATCCGACCGAATCGCTGAAAGACTTGCAGAAGGCCGAGCTGGAAGCCGCCGTTGCGTTGAATCAGGTGCTTTTTCGCGGCTATGAGCAACTGACCCAGTTGCAGATGCAAACCATGCGTCTGATGGCGCAGCAAGCGGCGCAGACGCTGCAATCGGCGGTCGGCAAGGGCGAGGCCCAGTCTGCGCCCGGCGCTGGCTGGGCGGATGCCGCGCGCGCAGGGGGCGAAAACGTCATGAGCTACGTCGAGAAATTCGGGCAGATCGCCTCTGCAACCCAGGCCGAAATGACCGAGATCCTGCAGTCCAGACTTGAGCGCCTGCAAAACAGCCTGCAAGACAGCCTAGGGCAGAACGCGGGCGCAGCAGCGCCCGCCGGAGTTGAGCCGATGCAGGCCTTGCTGCAGAGCACCATGAACTGGACCACCCAGGCGCTCAACACCCTGCAAGACACGCAGCAGCAGGCAGTCAGGTTGATGAGCGCCCAAGCACCCAAGCCAACCGCCGCAGCCAGCCGGGCGTCGGCTTCATCGGCGACGCGCCGCAAGTGAGCGTCACTCGTCACTCCATTGAAACGAAAGGAAGAACCATGACGGAAGCCCCCATGCGCGAGCGTTTGCACGAGATCGAGTCGCTGCTGTCCACGCTCGGAAAAAGTCATCCCAACGAAGTGCAGGCCTTCATGAACTTTATGGGCAAGGCCGAAGCGGGCCCGGCCCTGTCGGGCAAGCAGAAAGAACTGGTCAATGTGGCGCTGTCGGTTGCGGCGCAATGCGAGTGGTGCATCGCGTTCCACGTCAAGCAGGCTGCGCATGCCGGGGCAAAACGCGACGAACTGATCGAGGCCGGGTTCCTGGCGGTGCTCATGCACGGCGGCCCGGCGATGATGTACATGACGCCCTTGCTCAAGGCGCTCGATGAATTCGGTCTGCCTGCTGCGGTTCAGGTGTAGTGCATGAAGCAAGCGCCGCTGTCGCCCGAGAAAATGCGGGAGTTTGAAGAGTTCATCTGGCGTGCCATGGGACGGCTGGATGGCACCCAGTCGCGCGATCTGCTCGACCCCAAGAGCGAATTCGGCCAGATCGTGCGAGCCTACTATGAAGAGCTCGCCGAAGGTCGGCCCTGGGACGAGATGGCGGATTATCTGACCCCGGTCGGCAGTGATGCCTTGCCGGAACATCTGCCTGAAGATCCGCGGCTGAAATCTGACCTTGGTTTAGGAAACTGAAATGGGAAAAAACAGTACGCACCAACAATCTGCATCCAACCCCGACCACGGCTACGGCAAAACCCTCGAAGACCTGCAGATCGAGCTGGTGAAATTCCAGAAGCACCTCATCGCCAAGGGCGACCGCATTCTGATCCTGCTCGAAGGGCGCGACAGCGCGGGCAAGGACGGCACCATCAAGCGCGTCATCGAGCACCTCTCGCCGCGCGATACCCGGGTGGTGGCGCTGAACAAGCCGTCCACGCGCGATGAGTCGGAGTGGTATTTTCAGCGCTATGTGCCTTATCTGCCGGCGGCTGAGGAATTCGTGCTGTTCAACCGCAGTTGGTACAACCGCGCCGGGGTGGAGTGGGTGATGGGTTTTTGCACCGAGGCGCAGTACGAGGAGTTCATGGAGACGGTGCCGCCGTTCGAGCAGATGCTGGTGCGCTCGGGCATTCAACTGTTCAAGTACTACCTCGACATCGACAAGGCCGAACAGAAGCAGCGGCTCAAAGACCGGCTCACCGACCCGCTCAAGCAGTGGAAGATGAGCCCGATCGACGCTGCGGCGCAAAAGCACTGGAAAGACTACAGCGCCGCGCGCAACGCCATGTTCGCCCGCACGCACACGCCCACTGCGCCCTGGACCATCGTGCGCGCCAATGACAAAAAACAGGCGCGGCTCAACCTCATCATGGATCTGCTGACCCGGCTCGATTACAAGCACAAGGATCACGCCTTGCTCTGCCCCGATCCCGACGTGGTGTTCAACTACAGCCACGACGCGGTGGAACAAGGCCGCGTGGCGGCCTGAAGGCCGGGCGCATGGCAACCACCATCCAGGCCGAGTCGCAGGGCGCTGCGGTTCACCCGGATCATGCGCAGATCATCGC
>CALBRU010000159.1 GCA_937927695.1 uncultured Thiomonas sp.
TCGACCCAGTCTTCGACCGTCACCACGGGGAAGCGGCTGCCCCAAGGCTGGCCGGTTGCGGGGTCGAGGCTCATCGGGCCGGTGGAGCCGAAGCACGAACCGGGATTGTTGACGCACAGGACGAAAAAACGCTCGGTGTCCAGCGGTTTGCCGGGGCCGATCAGGTTGTCCCACCAACCCAGGCTCTTGGGGTTGCCTGCATGCGTGCCAGCGGCGTGATGGCTGGCGTTGAGCGCATGACACACCAGCACGGCGTTGCTGCGCGCGGCATTGAGCGTGCCGTAGGTTTCATACATCAACTCGTAGGCGGGCAGTAGCGCGCCGCTTTGAAGCGGCAGCGGCTGCTCGAACGCCATGCGCTGCGGCGTGACGTCACCGAGGGCTGAGGGCGAAGCACTCATGGGTGTTCCTGAAAAAACAAACCGGCGGCGCTGGCAATGCAGCGAAAACCGCCGGTGGTCTGCGCTGTTTTAGCGGTATTTGTTACGCGCCCGCAAGCCCAGGGCAAATCGGCGCGTGGGCAAGTATAGGAGCATCTGGGAGGCTGATTCAGCCCATCGCCCTGTGCGTTGACCAGTGCGGTGCCAGCAGGGTGCGTTCCAGATGATCTGCGGACAGACCGTAAAGCCGGGCGAGTTGATCGCGGTCGATGCATTGCGCCGGACTGCCCTGGGCGATGAAGCGGCCTGCCTGCATCAGAATGACGCGCGAAGCCACGACAAAGGCGTGATCCGGATGATGGGTGGTGAACAGCACGGCGCGCCCGTCGTCGCGCAACTGCCCGAGAAGTTCGAGCAGCCGCAACTGATTGCCGTAATCCAGGCTGCTGGCAGGTTCGTCGAGTAGCAGGTAGGGAGCGTCCTGCGCCAGCGCGCGGGCGATCAAGACCTGTTGACGCTGCCCGCCCGACAGCGCCGCGTAGCTGCGTGTGGCCAGGCCTTGCAGGCCGAGCCGGTGCAGGATGGCGTGCACGGCGGCGAAGTCGTCGGCTGCGGGCCGGGCGATCAGCCCGCGGCTGGCCAGCCGCCCCATCATCACCACGTCGATGACGCTGTAAGCGAACACCAGCCGGTGCTGCTGAGGCACATAGGCGATGCGTCGGGCACGCTCGGGTGCGGAGAGGGTGAAGAGGTCTTGACCATCGACCTGCACCGACCCGGCATGCGGCGCATGAATGGCGCACAGGGCTTTGAGCAAGGTGGTCTTGCCGCAGCCGTTGGGGCCGAGCAGCGCCAGCGTCTCACCCGCAGCAAGGCGTAGCTGCACGCCCTTGACGATCTCTTCATGCCCATAGCGGATGTGGAGTTGTTGTGCGTCGATCATCTTCGGCTCCTCAATCGGCCCAGATCGCCGCGGCGCGTCGCAACACCATGGCGAGCAGCGGCAGCCCGACCAAGGCCGTTAGAACGCCCAGCGGCAACTCCACGGTGAACGCCGTGCGCGCCACGTCGTCGAGCAACAAAAGGTAGAGCGCCCCCAGCAAGGCAGAGGCTGGCAATACCCGGCGGTTGTCCGCTCCCCAAATCAGCCGGGCGATTTGCGGAATCAGCAGACCGACCCAGGCGATCATGCCGGCCAGAGTCACCGACAGCGTGCCCAGCAAGGTGGCCAGGGCGATGATCCAGGCGCGCGTGGCGCGCACCGGCACGCCCAGCGTGGTCGCCTCTTCGTCGCCCATGCTCAGCACGTTGAGCGCATGGCCCAAGCCGATGAGGGCGGCGGTGGCCAGCGCCATCAGCGGGGCGGTCAGCCACACGCTATGCGCCGACACGCTGGAGAGCGTGCCCATCAGCCAATAGGTGATGGCGGGCAGTTTGTCATACGGGTCGGCGACATACTTGGCGGTGGACAACAGGGCGGTGAAAAACGCGCCGGTGATCAAGCCCGCCAGCAGCAGCACCACAATGCCACCCAGGCCGACCAGGCGGGCGAGCAGCAGGGTCATGCCCACGGCCAACAGCCCAAAAACAAAGCTGGAAAGCTGAACCTGCCAAAGGGCGTGACCGAGCAGAATGCCCAGCGCCGCGCCGAATGCGGCTCCGGCCAAACCGCCGAGCACTTCCGGCGAGGCCAGCGGATTGCGAAACAGCGCCTGGTAGGCCGCGCCCGAGGTCGACAGCGCGGCGCCGATGCACATGGCCGCAACGATCCGGGGCGCGCGCAGCTCCACGATCACCGTCCACAGTTCGGAAGGATGGCCTGCAAGGCCTTGCCACAGGCGCATGGCCGCTTCAAGCGGCGAGGGCTGATAGCGCCCGAGCAGCAAGGAGGTCGAGGCGCAGAGCCACAAGGCCGAGCCCAGCAACCAGAAGCGGCCCTTCATGGATGGCCGTGCAATGCGGGGTCTCCCCGATGCGGCGCGGCAGACGAGGCGGGTAAAGACGCAGGCGAGGACTCGGCCAAGGATGAGGACGCCAGCGGCAAGACCTGGCGCAACAGCCGCTGCATTTGCTCAAGCTGTCGCTCAGGGCGGTCGTCGAGCGGGTTGAATGCCAGGCGCGGCACCGCGCGTTGTGCCAGCAGGTCGGCGAGCTGCCGGGCGCATTCCTCGGGCGTGCCGACGATGGCGTGCGCCAGACTTTCGCTCTCGTCCATCTCGGCCATGGGGCCGCGAAAGCCGACCTTCCATTGAGATTGCTTGTTGCGCCGAAAGGCGGCTAGCCACGCCAGGGCATGGCGTCTGGCGGCGTCGCCATCCTCATCGATCCACAGCCCGCGCGACAGCAGCGCGTCGGCCGGACGTTGTGCGACGATGCCCCAGTTGATGGCCTGGGCGTCGTAGGTTTCCAGCGGCCAGAACTGCGCGCTCATCCAGCCCAGCCCGCGCGAAGCCGCCCAAGCCAGGGTGTCGGGCTCTCGGCTGGCGACGAACAGGGGCAGCGGGAGTTGCGCCGGGGGTTGCAACACGGCCTCGCCGCCGTACTCGACCGACTGGGGGTGCAGCCGGTCGAGTACGGCGTCCACTACCTCGCGCATCTGCACGCGCGCCGCATCGCTGCCCCAGCCGAAAGCGCGCTTTTGCGCCTCGAACGGCCCGCCTTTGGCAAAGCCGATGGCGATGCGCCCGGGCGCCAGGTTGGACAGCAGCGCGATTTCCTCGGCGAGCAGCGAGGGGTTGCGACCTGCGGGCAACACCGCGGCGACGCCGAGCTGGATGCGCTGCGTCCGCGCCGCCCAGTGGGCCAGCAGCAGCAGCGGCGAGGCGCTCAGGCTTTGCGGGTCGAAGTGGTGTTCGGTGACCCACACCGCCTGCACGCCGATGTGCTCGATCTCCTGCACCAGGGCGGCGCGCTGTTGGAAAAAGGCGGGGATAGGCTCGTCCGCGGCGGGCTGCATGTGCAGCATCATGCCGATCTGCGGCAGGGGGGAAGCAGGCATGGCGGGTCAATACTTGGTGGGATAGTCGGCGGGGTCGGGCGTCAGAATGGCGCGCGCCTGCGCGGCGGAAAGCGTGCGGTTGAAGTACAGCGCGAAAAACGCCTGGGTGCGGGCTTCGATCGGGGTCTTGAACACCACACGATAGTCTGCGGGAACAACCCGGCTCGCCAGCCAGGGCGCGGCCAGCAGCCGCATGAACGACGGCGGCCGGTCGATCCAGCGAAACGGCACTTGCGGGGCGAACAGCACATGACCTTGGCGCACCGCGCGCAGCAGCCTCCAGCGCGGCTCGGTCTGGATGGCGCGCATCGCCGGGCCATCTTGGGTGAGGATCCAGTCGGGGTCTGCGGCCAGGATTTGCTCGAAACTCACCCGCACCATGCCGAAGCGGCGGCCGTCGGTGCAGTGCAAGGCGTTATGCGCGCCGATGGCAGTGATGACCTCGGCATGGATCGAGCCGCTGCACTCGCTCGCCAGGCCGTCTTCGCCTTCGGCGTAATAGATGCGCACAGGCTTTTGTTCGGACACGCGCTGGCGCAGCGTGGCCAGATCGTCCGGCGTGGTCTGCGCGTCGGCGGCGAGCGCCTCGCCGCGTGCGGCGATCCCCAGCGCCTGCCCCACCTGGCGGAAGGCCGCGGGGTAGTCGGCGAGGCTGTCGAGTTTGACCGGGCAGATGGGCAGCCCGAGCTTGCGCAGGGCCGCGGTGCTGGCCTGCGCGCCCACCGTCGCGCCGGACACCAGCGCCAGCGTGGGATGCACGCGCAACACCTGCTCCAGGTTGGCGGTCTTGCCCTGGCCGAACCAGCCGCCGAGCACAGGCAGATCGAGCACCCGCTGCGGCAGGATTTGCGCAGCCTGCTTGCTCCAGGGAAAGTTCAGCCCCGCCATGCGCTCGGGCGCGAGCGCCAGCAGAAGATAGTTGTTGACCGGGCTGCTGCCGTACACCGGGCCGCTGGGTGCGCTGGGGCAGGGCGCAGGAGTTTGCCCCAGCGCCAGCGCGCCGTGCAGCAGGAGCGCGGCGCCGAGCAAAGGAGCGCGCAGCCGAGCGAGAAATCGGCTCATAGCTTGTACTGCAGTTGCACCCGCAGCTCGCGTCCGGGCATGGGAAAGCCCTCGCTCAATTGATAGTTGCGGTCGAAGGCGTTGTTCAGATTGGTGTAGAGCGTCAGCCGCGGAGCCAGACGTTGCGTCCAGCGCAGGTTGACCACGGCGAACCCCGCCACCGGCTGCTTGCCGTCGGTCGTGGTCTGGCGGCTGCTGGCCGCCTGCACATGCGCCGACAGCGTGGTGGCGTCGCCGGGCAGCCAGGACACGCCCAGATCGGCCCAGTGGCGCGGCGCGTTGGTTGCTACGAGTCCGGGCGCGCCCAGCGTGGCGTCGAGATAGCTATACGCCACCGAGGCGATCCAGGCGTTGCCGATCGGCGCCTGCACGCTCAGGTCCAGGCCCTTGTTGGTCGCGGTGCCGACGTTCTGCGCCTGGCTCACGCCCGGAGTGCTGGTGGCCACGCTCTCGATCGCGTCCTTGATCGACTCCCAATACACCGCACCGTCGTACTTCACCCCGCCCAGCATCACCCCGGAGACGCCGACTTCGCGGTTGAGTGCTTGTTCCGGCCCCAGCGCCGGGTTGGGGATAGCCTGGCCCAGACGGTAGGAATACACCTCCTTGATGCTGGGAAAACGGGTCTTCTGCCCGATGCCTGCGCGCAGCTCGGTGAGCGCGTTCAGCTTGTGCCGCCACACGACCTGCGCGTTGTTCGCCCCCACGCGCGGGCTGGTGGGCATCGGCCCGACTGCGGTCTGAGCCTTGTTGGTGTATTGCTCGGCCTGATCGAAGCGGTGCTCGTCGCGGCGGTAGCCGAAGGTGAGGGTATCCGCCGTGGTGGGTTTGTAGGCATTTTCGAAGCCCAGCGCGTAGGTGTGCGCCTCGAAGTGCAGCCAGGGCGTCTGGTAGGGCTGATGCTGGGTGGCCAGGTTGGACTCGCGGTGCACGTCTTGTTTGTAGAACAGCCCGAGTTTGAGGAAGTTCTGCGCGCCCAGCGGCTGGCCCAGCTCGACCGTGGCACCGTTGGAAAAGTCGCGGTACTTGCTATTGAAGGCGTAAGGTTTTTGGGTCGAGTTGTAGCTGGCGTTGTCGAACGAGATCAGTTCGTTGTCGAAGGTGTCGTGGTACAGCCGGGTCTTGAGGTAGCCCGCACCGATGGCGGTGTTGCCGATGTAGTAATAGCTCTGCTTGTTCCACTGCGGCCACTGCCAGTAGCGCACCGGCTGGCCAGTGACCTTGGTGTTGCCGGTATAGGGCGGCGAGTCCTTGTCGGAGTTGACGGTGTAGAGACCCAGCGCATAGTCGTCGGTGGCATTGGGCGTGAAACCGACTTTCAGGTTGGCATTGATGTCGTGGCTGGACGCATTGAGCCGGTCGCCAGCAGGCTGCGCGGCCACCGGCTTGAACGCCGTGGACAGCGGAAAACCGTCGCGGTTGGTGCTGGCGACGCCGCCCTGCACGTACCAGCGGCTGTCGATGCGGCTGCCCAGTTGCACCGAGAGGTCGTTGCCGTACAGCCGGTGCTGATTGGCCGTGAGGCCGCCAGTGATCGCGCCTTCGAGTTTTTTGCGCGGCGCCTGGGTGATGAGGTTGATCGAGCCGCCCATATTGTTCGGCCCGTACATCAAGGAGCCCAGCCCTTTGGTCACGACGATTTCGGACAGGCCGGGCGTCAGCAGCCGGCTCAAGTCCACATTGCCGTCGTAGGGCACATAAA
>CALBRU010000160.1 GCA_937927695.1 uncultured Thiomonas sp.
TATCTCCCCCTCCTAACCTCCCCCGCGAGCGGGGGAGGAATTTTTCAGTGTTTCCTTAGCCTGCGGGCTTGCGCAGCAGCGCCAGCGAAAGCGACTGGGCCGAGGCCCAGACCCGGCCACCCAGACTCATGTGGGTGACGTGGAGCTTGACTTCATTTTCGGCAGCCATTTTTTTCAGCGCCTGCATTTCGGGCCAGTCGCGCAGTTCGCGAATGCTGCCATCGAAGCTGAGCTGAATTACCGGGGCCGCAAGAGCGTTTGTCCAGATGGCTTGCGCCGCCGCGTCGATCACTCGCGACGCTGCCGATTTCCACTTGCTCGTCCGCGCTTCCAGCCCGAACGCCCCGGCCTTGCAACTCAGCACCGGATAGCGGTGCATGATTTGCGTCAGGCGCGTGCTGCAGGCCTGCACCCAGGGAGAAAGATCGGGATGCTCAAGCCGCCCCAGCGTGAAAGCGACGTCAGCGGGATGACCCGGCGCCAGCCACACCTCGGTCTGGTCGGCCAGCGTTTGGGCAAGTCGCCGCAGACCCGGGATATCGCCCATGCGCATCTCGGGAGAGTTCAGCAGCAGGCGCGCCTGCAGGGCCGGGCCGCTCAGCAGCGAACGGGTGTTGATGACCTCTAGGGCATAGTCGGGCCGGAGGTGGCGTTCGCGGCGCAGGTGGGTGATTTCGTCCTGATGGTCTTTCAACATCTGCTCCACGCTGCGGCTGGCCTCCACCAGAGCCGGGTGGGTGGCCAGCAGCAGCAGCCGGTCGAAGTTGAGCGCCAGATGTGGGTGCATGCGGTAGCTCAGCGCCTCGACGGAGGGCGCGCTGACCTCGGCGCTGCGGATGCGCTCGTGGCTGAGCTGGCGCGAAACAGTGCGGACTTCCGCCGTCCCTTTGTCCAGCAGCGTTCGGCCCGGCCACTGGATGGTCAGGGGCAGAATGCGCACCCGCCGGTCCGCCGCCATCGTGCCCGACAGATCGGTGCCCGCATCGACCATCAGCCCGGTGAGCGGAATCTGCGCCCGGTCGGGGTCGATGGGCAGCGCTTCCTCGCGCTCGGGAATTTTTTGTTGGGTCGAGGCGAATCCCAGTAGGTAGGCGTTTTTATCGTCGTCGTGCATGGCGGGTGGCGCTCAATATTCCAGCCGATCCGGGCGGATCTGCTGCAGGATGGTGGTGGCGATCTCTTCGATGGACTTGTGCGTGGACGACAACCAGCGGATGCCCTCGCGCCGCATGAGTTTTTCCGCCTCACTCACTTCATAACGGCAGTTGTCGAGCGCCGCATAACGGCTGTTGGGCCGCCGCTCGGTGCGGATTTCGCTCAGACGCTCGGGCGTGATCGACAGCCCGAACAGTTTGTGCCGCAAACCGTTCAGCCCGTCGGGCAGGCGCATGCGCTCGAAATCGTCGGGAATGAGCGGATAGTTCGCCGCCCTCACGCCATGCTGCATGGCGAGATAGAGCGAAGTGGGGGTTTTGCCGCAACGCGACACGCCCACCAGAATGACTTCAGCCTCGGTCAGGTTGCGGGTGGACTGGCCATCATCGTGCATGAGCGAAAAATTGATCGCGTCGATGCGATTGTGATACTGCGGGCTATAGGCCGCATCGGAAAATCGTCCGATGCGATGGTTGGATTTGGCGCCGAACGCCACTTCGAGCGGTTGCACGAAGCTGTTGAACATATCGAGCACCAGTGCGCGTGCGCCCTGAATGATGTCGAGCACATCCGGGTGCACCAGGGTGACGAACACGATCGGCGGCTTGCCCTCGACGCGTTCGACTTCGTTGATGCGCTCGACCGCATGCACCGCCTTCTCCACCGTATCGACAAACGGCAGGCGAATGCGGTGGGGCTGCACGTCGAATTGCGCCAGAACGGAGTTGCCGAAGGTCTCGGCAGCGATTCCGGTACCGTCCGAGACGAAAAAGACCGAGCGGTTAGGCATATGTCAGCGTTCAAAACCTAGAATGAGCCGCATTGTCAGTGTGACTTGCGAAGACGGCGATACCAACTCGAACAAGACATGTCATTTTCGCCACAGATCACGCCGAGCCCGGTTTTTTCATTCTATGAAGGACTTTCATCATGACCCAGCAAAACACCGCCCACAGCGGCAATGAGCTCATTTTGCAGCTCGATGATGTGCGAATGAGCGACATCGATCAAGTCGGCGGCAAGAATGCGTCGCTTGGAGAAATGATCAGCCAGCTCTCCGGCAGCGGGGTGCGGGTTCCAGGCGGGTTCGCCACCACGGCGCACGCCTTCCGGCAATTCCTGCGTGCCGGAGGGCTGGGGGAACGCATCGAAACGATGCTCAAAGAGTTGGACGCCGACGATGTGCGCGCCCTGGAACGCTGCGGCGCGCAGATCCGCCAGTGGGTGATCGAAACGCCGTTCCCGGCCGATCTGGAGCAGGCCATCCGCAGCGCCTATGCCAATCTCACAGCGGGCAATCCTGAGGCTTCGTTTGCGGTGCGGTCTTCAGCCACGGCGGAAGATTTGCCCGACGCTTCATTCGCCGGCCAGCAGGAAAGCTATCTGAATGTGAGCGGTATCGACGCCGTGCTGGAAAAAATCAAGCATGTGTTTGCCTCGCTTTACAACGACCGGGCGATTTCCTACCGGGTGCACAAGGGTTTTGTGCACAGCGATGTGGCGCTGTCGGCTGGTGTGCAGCGCATGGTGCGCAGCGACAAGGCGGTGTCCGGCGTGATGTTCACGCTCGACACCGAGTCGGGCTTTCCGGATGTGGTGTTCATCACCGCGTCTTACGGTTTGGGCGAGACGGTGGTGCAGGGGGCGGTGAATCCCGATGAGTTTTACGTGTTCAAGCCCACGCTCAAGGCGGGCAAGGAGGCGGTGATCCGCCGCAATCTTGGCTCTAAACTGATTCGTATGGAGTTTGCACCCGCGGGTTCGCCGCATCTGGTGCAGACGGTCGACACCCCGTCCGAACTGCGCAACCGCTACTGCCTGACTGACGCCGAGGCGCAGGAACTGGCGCGCTTTGCCATGACCATCGAGGCGCATTACCAGCGTCCGATGGACATCGAATGGGGCAAGGACGGCATCGACGGCCATCTCTACATTCTGCAGGCTCGCCCCGAGACGGTGAAGTCCAACGGACACACGCGTACCGAACAGCGCTACACCCTGAAGGGCAAGGGCGCCGTGCTCGTGACGGGTCGTGCCATTGGCCAGAAAATCGGCGCCGGGCCGGTGCGGGTGGTGCATTCCATCACCGATATGCACCTCGTCCAAGCGGGCGATGTGCTGGTCACCGACATGACCGACCCGAACTGGGAGCCGGTGATGAAAAAGGCTTCGGCCATCGTCACCAACCGCGGAGGCCGCACCTGCCACGCCGCCATCATCGCCCGTGAACTCGGCATTCCCGCCGTGGTCGGCTGCGGTCATGCCACCGACGTGCTCAAGGACGACATGCTGGTCACAGTGTCCTGCGCGCAGGGCGATACTGGCCAGATCTACGACGGTCTGCTCGAAACCGAAGTGACCGAAGTTGCCCGCGGCGCCATGCCCGAGGTGCCGACGAAGATCATGATGAACGTGGGCAATCCCACCCTGGCCTTCGATTTTTCGCAGGTGCCCAATCAGGGCGTTGGTCTGGCGCGTTTGGAGTTCATCATCAACAACAACATCGGCGTGCATCCCCGCGCGGTGCTTGAGTATCCGAATGTCGACTCCGATCTGAAAAAGGCGGTGGAGAGCGTGGCGCGCGGCCATGTCAGCCCGCGTGCGTTTTATGTGGACAAGCTGGCCGAAGGAATCGCCACCATTGCCGCGGCGTTCTATCCCAAGCCCGTCATTGTGCGTTTGTCTGACTTCAAGTCCAACGAGTACAAAAAGCTCATCGGCGGCTCGCGCTATGAGCCGGACGAAGAAAACCCCATGCTGGGTTTCCGCGGGGCTTCGCGGTACGTCTCGCCCGACTTTGCGCAGAGCTTCGAGATGGAGTGTGTCGCCCTCAAACGGGTGCGCGAACAGATGGGGCTGGACAACGTCGAGATCATGGTGCCCTTCGTTCGCACGCTTGGTGAGGCTGAGGGCGTCATCAATCTGCTGGGTCGTCACGGCCTCAAGCGCGGCGAAAACGGCCTGCGCATCATCATGATGTGCGAAGTGCCGTCGAACGCCGTGCTGGCCAAAGAGTTCCTGCAATATTTCGATGGCTTCTCCATCGGCTCCAACGACCTGACCCAGCTCACCCTGGGGCTGGACCGCGACTCCGGCTTGGTGGCGCAGGCTTTCGACGAACGCGATCCGGCGGTGAAGGTGCTGCTGGCGCAGGCCATCGCCGCCTGCCGCGCCGAGGGCAAGTATGTAGGCATCTGCGGGCAGGGGCCGTCGGATCACCCCGATCTGGCGCAATGGCTGATGGAGCAGGGCATCTCGTCGATCTCGCTCAATCCCGACACCGTGATTGCCACCTGGCAACAGTTGGCAAAACATTGAGAGCTTGGAAGACGATTCGTCTATAATGCTAGGTTCCTTGCCGCACCGGTTGTGCCGGAATTGACGCTTTTTGCGCTCCGGGCGGCTTCTATCCACAAGGACAGCGCGTAGGCCTCACCATAAAGGGGACTGCGCCCTGCCGCATTTGAAGGAATCTGCATGCGTCACTATGAGATTGTGTTGATTTTCCACCCGGATCAAAGCGAGCAAGTGCCCGCGATGATCGAGCGCTACAAAAGCGCCGTGACCGCTAAGGCGGGCCAGATCCACCGGGTTGAAGACTGGGGCCGTCGCCAACTGGCCTATCCCATTCAGAAGCTTGCCAAGGCGCATTACGCCTGCATGAATGTCGAGTGCGACCTGGAAACCCTGCGCGAACTCGAGCACAGCTTCAAGTTCAACGATGCCGTGCTCCGTAGCCTGGTGATCAAGACGGACAAGGCCGAAACCGCGCCGTCCATCATGATGAAGCAAGTCGAGCGCGATGAAGCTCGCAAGGCGCAGCAGGAGCAAACGGCCTGAAGGACGGTCCCAATATCGGCCTGATCAATCGGCTCGAACTTCAGGGCATTTTGGCCGAGCGGGGCGAGCTCCGCTACACGCCGGCCGGAATCGAAGCACTGGATTTTGTGTTGCAGCATCAATCGACCCAGTCCGAGGCAGACATGCCTTGCGAAGTGCAGCTTCAGATCGGCTGTGTCGGGTTTGGAAAGATTGCTCACGAAATGCACCGTCTCAGTCCTGGAGTCCTGTTGCAAGTATCCGGTTTTCTGCGTGCATCGCGTCGCGGCTCGCGCCAGATGAAGTTGCACGTCACACAATACATTGAGGTTTAAATCATGGCACCACCACGCAAATTCGACAAAAAGAACGACCCGAAGCGCGCTCGTCGTAACCAGCAGTCTTCGTTGTTCAAGCGTAAGCGCTTCTGCCGCTTCACCGTCGCCAAGGTTGAGAGAATCGACTATAAGGATGTCGACGTGCTCAAGGACCTGATTGCGGAAAACGCTCGCATCATTCCCGCCCGCCTGACCGGCACCAGTGCGCACTATCAGCGCCAGCTCAACACCGCCATCAAGCGCGCGCGCTTTCTGGCGCTGTTGCCCTACACCGACCTGCACAAGGGCTAATCCGGGGACGACACCATGCAAATCATTCTTCTCGAAAAAGTTCTGAACGTCGGCAATCTGGGTGACGTGGTCAAGGTCAAGGACGGCTACGCCCGCAACTTCCTGATCCCCAAGAAAATGGCGCGCCGTGCCACGGCCGCAGCCCTGGCGGAGTTCGAGGCGCGTCGCGCCGAGATGGAAAAGCTCGCCGCTGAAAAGCTGATGCAGGCGCAGGCCGCTGGCGAAAAACTCAATGGCTTGGTCATCACCCTGGTGCAGAAAGCCGGTGTGGATGGCCGCTTGTTCGGCTCCGTGACCCACGGCGACGTGGCCGATGCCCTGGCCAAGCAAGGCATTGAAGTGAGCAAGTCGCAGGTTCGCTTCCCGGCGGGTCACGTCAAGACCACGGGTGAGCATCCGGTTTCGATTGCCCTGCATACCGATGTCGTCACCGACATCACCCTGCAGGTCAAAGCCGAAGCGATGTAATCGCGGGGTTTTTCGCGCTTGATACAAGGGCCGCGAATGCGGCCCTTGTTGTCTTTGCATCGTTTCTGGTTTGTGCCGCTGCGTGCGGCACAATGCCAAGTCGCTTTTTATATTTGGATGGCATTTGCCGCCTCCCGCCATGCAAGACCAAGCCCTAGACGCCATTCGAACGCCACCGCACTCCATCGAGGCAGAGCAGTCGGTGCTGGGTGGGCTGTTGCTCGACAACCAGGCCTTTGACAAGGTGGCCGATCTGCTGGTGGCGGCGCAGTTTTACCGGTTCGAGCATCGGACGATTTTCCAGGCCATCGCCGACCTGATCAATCTGAGCAAACCGGCTGACGTGATCACCGTGCTGGAGGCGCTGCAGTCCATCGGCAAGCACGAAGAGTGCGGCGGGCTGCCTTACCTGAATTCGCTGGCGCAGTGCGTGCCCAGTGCGGCGAACATCCGCCGATATGCCGAGATCGTGCGTGAGCGCGCGGTGCTGCGCCAACTGGTGACCATCAGCGACGACATTGCACAGAACGCGCTCAACCCGCAAGGCCGGGGCGTGCAGCAGATTCTCGACGAGGCCGAGTCGCGCATCTTCGCCATCTCGGAAGAGGGGGCCAAGTCGGCCGCGGGCTTCCAGTCGATGAAGGGCCTGCTGGGCGAACTGCTCAAACGCGTGAGCGAGTTGGCCGAGCGCGGCGGTGCCGATACCACCGGGGTGCCCACGGGTTTTGCCGACCTGGACCGGATGACTGCGGGTTTGCAGCCGGGTGATCTGGTCATCGTTGCCGGACGTCCTTCCATGGGCAAGACGGCGTTTTCGCTGAATATTGCCGAACATGTGGCGATCAATGAGCAACTGCCGGTGGCGGTGTTCAGTATGGAAATGGGCGCGTCGCAGCTGGTGTTGCGCGTGGTGGGTTCGATGGGACGGATCGACCAGAGCCATTTGCGTACCGGCCAGCTCACCGAAGACGAGTGGACGCGGCTGCCCGAAACCATCGAACGCTTGCAGGACGTGCACATGCACATCGATGAAACCCCGGCGCTCAATCCGCTGGAACTGCGGGCGCGTTCGCGCCGTCTGGCCCGTCAGTTTGGCGGACGGCTCGGCTTGATTGTGGTGGATTACTTGCAGCTCATGTCGTCGTCGCGCGACGGCGAGAACCGCGCCACCGAAATCTCCGAGATTTCGCGCTCGCTCAAGGCCCTGGCCAAGGAACTGCATTGCCCGGTGATCGCGCTGTCGCAGCTCAATCGCGACCTCGAAAAACGCACCGACAAACGACCGGTGATGAGCGATCTGCGTGAATCGGGCGCCATCGAGCAGGACGCCGACGTGATCCTGTTCATCTACCGCGACGAGGTCTACAACAAAGACTCGAAAGACGCTGGGGTAGCTGAAGTCATCATTGGCAAACAACGTAGCGGGCCGATCGGCGTGGTGCATCTCGCCTTCCTCAAGCCGCTGACACGGTTTGAGAATCTGACGCGCGAATTCTGATCGCGCGTCAGATTCTCCCGCGCTTACAGCACTTCGCTGGCGTAGTCGGCCAGACGGCTGCGCTCGCCTCTGGCCAGAGTGACGTGGCCACTGTGGCTCCAGCCCTTGAAACGATCGACCACAAAAGTCATGCCTGAGCTACCTTCGGTGAGGTAGGGCGTGTCGATCTGCGCGATATTGCCCATGCATACCAGCTTAGTGCCGGGGCCCGCGCGGGTGATCAGGGTTTTCATTTGCTTGGGCGTGAGGTTCTGAGCCTCGTCGATGATGACGTATTTGTTGAGGAAGGTGCGCCCGCGCATGAAGTTCATGCTCTTGATCTTGATTTTTGAGCGGATGAGGTCTTGCGTGGCGGCCCGGCCCCACTCGCCGCCGGAGTTGCCCCCTTCGCTCTGATTGAGCACTTCGAGGTTGTCGTCGAGCGCGCCCATCCAGGGACCCATTTTTTCTTCTTCGGTGCCTGGCAGGTAGCCGATGTCTTCGCCCACGGGAACGGTCACACGGGTCACAATGATTTCGTTATACCGGCGGGCGTCCAGCACCTGAGACAGGCCTGCGGCCAGCGCGAGCAGGGTCTTGCCGGTGCCGGCTTGTCCCGCCAAAGTGACGAAATCCACATCCGGGTCCATCAGCAGGTTGAGCGCGAAGTTCTGTTCGCGGTTGCGGGCCGTGACGCCCCAGATGGCGTTTTTCTGGTGCGTATGATCGCGCATGACCTGCAGCACAGCGGTGTTCGCGCGGATTTCCTTCACCCGCGCGTAGAACGGCGGGGCGCTGCCGCTCTCCCAATAAACCGCCTGATTGACCAGCATCTGTGCGACGAACTTGCCCTGCACCCGGTAGAAGGTGTTGCCGCCCTGCTGCCAGCTTTCGACCGACTTGGCCTGCCGATCCCAGAAGTCGGGCGGCAGCACCATCATATGGTTCGGTCTGACCTGGAGTCTTGAACTGTACCAGCAGACAAACGCCCGTCTGTGGCGCCAGGGGCAGAATTCGAAAACCGTGGTGCTGCAGCATATCATAACCGAAAACACTATAGATAAACGCATTTTAAAGGCCCTGTCTGAAAAAGACACCGTGCAGCAAAGCCTTATTGATGCAGTTAAGGCCGATTTGGAGGTGGCAAGATGACAGACCCCTACGAAAACCTCGCCCACTCGATGATCCTGCTGGCGGTCAAGGACTACCAGAAAGCACTGAAAAAACATAGAAAGCGTCTGAGGTATGAGCCCGCGCTACAGACAATATCCGAGGTGGA
>CALBRU010000161.1 GCA_937927695.1 uncultured Thiomonas sp.
AGCAGCCGCTCCGTCACCGTGTGCAGCCGCCGCGCGCCGATGTTTTCGGTTTTTTCGTTGACCTGAAATGCCACTTCTGCCATGCGGCGAATACCGTCGGCGGTGAACTCGACCTGCACGCCGTCGGTGGCGAGCAGCGCCGCATACTGCTTGGTCAGGCTGGCGTCAGTGCTGGTGAGAATGGCCTCGAAATCCGCGACCGAGAGAGACTCCAGTTCCACCCGGATGGGAAAGCGCCCCTGTAGCTCGGGAATCAGGTCGGAAGGCTTGGCGACATGAAACGCCCCGCTGGCGATGAACAGAATGTGGTCGGTGCGCACCATGCCGTATTTGGTGCTTACCGTCGTGCCTTCCACCAGCGGCAGAAGATCGCGCTGTACGCCTTGGCGAGACACATCGGCGCCCTGGGTGTCGCTGCGCGAGGCGACCTTGTCGATCTCGTCGAGGAACACAATGCCGTTCTGCTCGACCGCGCGCAGCGCGCCGGCCTTGATCTCGTCCTCGTTGACCAGTTTGGCGGCCTCTTCGTCGATCAGCAGCTTCTGCGCTTCGCGCACCGTAACCTTGCGCGTCTTGCTGCGCGTCTGGCCCATATTGGCGAACATCGAGCGGATCTGCTCGGTCATGTCCTCCATGCCGGGCGGGCCCATGATGTCCACGCTGGCTGGATGCACGGCGACGTCGATCTCGATTTCCTTGTCGTCGAGCTGGCCTTCGCGCAGGCGTTTGCGCAGCATTTGGCGCGTGGGATTGGTCTCGGTGACCGATGGGGTATGCCCGCTGGAATTCGCCGGTGCGGGCAGCAGCACGTCGAGAATGCGATCTTCCGCGCGGTCTTCGGCGCGGGTGCGCTGCTGGCGCATGGCGTTTTCGCGCGCCAGCTTAACCGCGGCCTCCATCAGGTCGCGGATGATGGTGTCCACATCGCGCCCGACGTAGCCCACTTCGGTGAATTTGGTGGCCTCGACCTTGATGAACGGCGCGTCGGCCAACTTGGCCAGACGGCGCGCAATCTCTGTTTTGCCCACGCCGGTAGGGCCGATCATCAAAATGTTTTTCGGCGTGATTTCGTGCCGCAACGGTTCAGCCACCTGCTGACGGCGCCAGCGGTTGCGCAGGGCGATGGCCACCGCCTGCTTGGCCTTGGCTTGGCCGATGACAAAACGGTCGAGCTCGGAGACGATCTCGCGTGGAGTCATATTCATGGTCTTACTCACCCAGGGTTTCGATGGTGTGCGACTGGTTGGTGTAGATGCAGATGTCGCCTGCAATCTTCAGCGATTGGGCGACGATCTCACGCGGGCTCAGCGTGGTGTGTTCGAGCAAGGCTCGGGCGGCCGACTGCGCATAGGCCCCGCCGGAACCAATGGCGACGATGCCGTATTCGGGTTCGAGCACATCGCCATTGCCGGTGATGATGAGCGAGTGCTCGGCATCGGCCACCGAGAGCATGGCTTCAAGGCGGCGCAGCATGCGGTCGGTGCGCCAGTCCTTGGCGAGTTCGACCGCGCTGCGCAACAACTGCCCCTGGTGCTTTTCCAGCTTGGCTTCGAAGCGCTCGAACAGCGTAAAGGCATCGGCCGTTCCCCCGGCGAAGCCAGCCAGAATCTGGTTGTTGTAGAGCCTGCGCACCTTGCGCGCAGTGGATTTGACGACGATGTTGCCAAGAGTCACCTGGCCGTCGCCGCCCAGGGCCACGGTGGCGCCGCGGCGCACGCTGAGGATGGTGGTGCCGTGATATTGATCCATGCCGGGATGTAAGGGTGGGAGTAGAAAACTCAAGAGGCGGCAGTACGGTAACCCGGCAGTGCAACAGCCGCTTGCCGCGGACGGACGGTTCCGAGCAGAACCTTCAGTCGCGACGCAACTGAATGAGGGCGTGCTCGTGCAGGCCGAGGATGCTGAACAGACCGGCGATCAGCCGGTGTACGCCGGTGAACTGCAGGGTCTTGCCCTGATCGTGTTGCATCATGGCCCAGTTGAGCAGGGCGCCTGCGCTCGAAAAATCGATACGGCGCAACTGACGCAGGGAAATACTCATCTGTTCATGCGCTTTGGCCGCCTGCTCCAGCGGGTTCAGAAAGTCGCTTGAACTGCCGAGAATCTCGCCGCTGAGATGCAACTGTGCCGAGCGCGAGCCGCCGTTGCCCAAAACGGAATTCGGGCTGATCCCCGAGTTCTGAAACGCAGCCGGCCGTGTGGATGCCTCAGGCGCCGCGTTGCCGTTCACGCCGACGAGTTCGACTTTGGCGCGGCTGGACTCCCAAGTCGGGGGCGAGATTTCGTAGGTCACGCAGTAGTCGAGCGCGATGGCGTCGAAATCGTCCTGCTGGTTGACCAAGCGCAGCAACTCCAGACGCAAGGCCCACCATTGCGGATCGGCCTCGCGCTGCATGGCAGGCGCCTGCGCTTGGCAAAGGGACAGCAGCGAATTCGCGCCGTTCAGGGTGACGGTGCAGGTGGTGTTGTTGATCGTTTTCAGCGACTCAACCAGTATGGACAAGGAGGTTGGCGTGATGGTGCGCACCTCCTCGAAGCTCAATTCAAGCGCCGACGGCACATTGAGCAGTAGCTTGCGCAAACGCTCGGTCTGGGCGGCATCGACCGATGCAGAAAAAACCAGCGAGGGCTTGAAGTGGTTTGACGCTGGCGCGGGCGCCGCGGCGGGCAAAGGCAGGCCGTCTTCGGCCATCGGCGCCGAGGTCTGGAAGCGGCTGACGAAATCGGTCACCAGGGCTTCGAACTTGTCGATCTGACCCGAAGCGCGGAACAGGTCAAACAGCGCCAGCCAGAGCTCTTTCTCCGAATCTAGATCCTGCGAGTTGGAAATGGCGTCGCGCAAGGCCGACTCGGCAGCGACATCATCGCCGTTCGCGAAGTCCATCACCGCCTGATCGAACAAGGGATTGGAGCTCAAAGCCTCGTGCACTTCCACGGCGAAGAAGGCGCTGGGCATGAAGTCATTGCTCGATCGCAGCCAACTGTCGCCCGAGGGCGCCGAGGTGTGCGGCGGCAGAGCGTCGGCGCTCAGGCGGGTGGCTGCAGCCAGTGTAGGCTGCTCGTCGAACGACACGGCGGCCGCTTGCGACTTGCGCACCTGCGCTGGCGGCGCGCTGGGCACAAAGGGGACGGTGGGGGCGTAGCCAACAGGCGGTAGCGTAGGCGGCTCACCCGGCGCCGTGGTCGGGCCGGACTGCGACGGCACAACGGTCGCGGGTTGCGTCGTCAGACCGCCCGGTTTGGTGATCAGAGTGGTATCGGCATAGGCCGTGTCCACCTTGAAGTGCATCGTTCCAGTCGTCTGCGACTCGGGAGATAGTGTCCCCGCCGTCAGGGATTGGGGCGCGAAGGTGAGCGGCGGTTTAGTCTGTGATGGCTGGTGGCTTTGGGGGGGCAGACTTTGGGGTAGAGATCGGGCCGTGGGCGCAGGCATCTGCCGCGTGACCGGCGCGCGACTGCGGGTTGCGGGAGAGGCGTGATCGCCCGCCATCGATTTTTCGATCTCGTTGATTTTTCGCAGGGTTTCGTCCCGGTCGTGTACCGGGGCGGGCTGGGACGTCAGATCCGGAACATTGGTCTGCAGGCTGTCATCCATGCCCAGATCGGTGGCCTCGCGCCTGCGTAGCTTGCGCAGACCGTCAAGCTCGCGCTTACGGATGAAATCGTCTTGGCGCTTTTGATCCTCGCGGGCCTTGACCCGGGCGAGGTTCTCATGCTCTTGAAGGGCCTGTTCGTCGGTCAGCGACCAGTCGCGGGTCGGGTTCTTCACAAAAGAACCCACTCGCTTCCAGAAACCGCCTGAATCAGAACTGCTCATGCCTGAGTTGCCCGCAAATCGCGCCTGCCGCAGGGATGCGACAGGTCTTCAATCAATCGTTGAACATTTTCTGCTTGAGCTCGCGGCGTTGCTGCGCTTCTAGCGACAGGGTGGCCGTCGGCCGGGCCAGCAGACGGCCGATGCCGATGGGCTCGCCTGTTTCTTCGCACCAGCCATATTCGCCGCTTTCGATGCGCTGCAGCGACTGGTCAATTTTTTTCAGCAGCTTGCGCTCACGGTCGCGGGTGCGCAACTCCAGCGCGTGCTCTTCTTCGATGGTGGCGCGATCGGCCGGGTCGGGTACCAGCAGCGTGTCTTCGCGCAGATGCTCGGTAGTTTCGCCCGCGCTCTTGATCAGATCGTCGCGCATGGTGCTGAGCAGACGCTTGAAATAGTCGAGCTGGACTTCGTTCATGTATTCGGCCTCGGGCATGGCCAGCAGTTCTTGCTCGGTCAGTTCGGAGGCAGTCTTGTGCTTCCAGGCATTGGCATGCTTGGGATCGGATTTTCTGGGGGTGGGTTCGATGGTTGTGCTGCTCATGGAACTTCTGTCAAGTCGAATAGGTTCCGGCGACCCCATGGCCGCCGACAAGGGTTTTGAGGCGTGGAGTTTACTCACGCCAGAAGAAGATGAGCGCCGAAGCGCAGGGGAAGCTGTGACTTTTTTGGCAGGCGCGGCAGAGACGGCCGGCGCGGTTTGCGCCGCTGTAGCTTTAGCGGCTGACTTGGCGGGCACAACTGGCGTTGCCTGAACGGCTGGCGCGGCCTTGGTCTTAGCTGCAACTGGTTTGACTGCGGGTATTTTGTCTGCCGCCGCAGGCTTGCTCTTGCCTGGGGCTGCGACCGCTTTTTGAGACGACTTGACCACGAAAATCCTCCCGAACTTTCCCATCCGACGGCCCATTGCCGCCTGATTTGCTGCATGGCCGGGCACGGGCGAAGTCAATTCGTCGTGCGCTGACCGCGCGCTGATTTGAACGTGTGGAGTCGCCCATTGTTGGACTTGCCCCTGGACTTGCCCCCGGACTTTCCACCACTCTTGACCGCGCTCTTTGCCGTGCTCGTGGCATCATGCCTTTGCTATGCTGGGGCTCAGATCATCAACCCCTCAGATCATCAACCCAACTGCCACCCAACCGCCCCTCGATTTCACCATGACTGCGGTTTGTCGTGCGAGCTGTCATTCGGCTGTCATTCAGGGCTGTCATTCCGGGCTAGCCATTCCCGGGCTGGCCACTGCCAAAACCGCCCGATTCTATTCATTTCGGGTGGCAAGGCAAATGCATCATCCGATCAAGCATTGCTGCAGACCTTTTTCGAGGATGTCGCGCGGCAGATCGATGCCGATAAACACCATCTTGCTTTGCCGCTGTTCCTGCGCGCCCCAGGGGGCGGCGAGATCGCTGCCCATAAGCTGGTGCACGCCCTGGAACACCACTTTGCGGTCGATGCCCTGCATGTTCAGCACGCCCTTGTAGCGCAGCATGCGCGGGCCGTAGACCTGCACGATGGCGCCGAGGAAGTCTTCGAGCTTGGCCGGATCGAAGGGTTTGTCGGCGCGGTACACGAAGGATTTCACGTCATCGTCGTGGTGATGGTGGTGCGGGTGACTGCAGTGTTCGCCGTGTTCATGGTCATGGTGGGCATGATCGTGGTGGTCGTGATGATCGTGATCGTCGGCCTTGAGGAAATCGGGGTCGATGTCGAGCTTGGCGTTGAGGTTGAAGCCCTTGAGGTCGAGCACCTGTGACAGCGACACCTCACCGAAATGCACCACGCTTTGCTTGGCGCGCGGATTCATGTGGGCAAGCCGGTGTTGAAGGTCGGCCAGTTCGTCGGCGCTGACCAGATCGGCCTTGCTGATGAAAATCTGGTCGGCGAAACCCACCTGGCGCCGCGCTTCCTGCCGGGTATCGAGCTGCTGGTTGGCGTGCTTGGCGTCGACCAGGGTGAGGATGGCGTCGAGCATGTACTGGCTGGCGACCTCGTCGTCCATGAAAAAGGTCTGCGCGACCGGGCCAGGGTCGGCGATGCCGGTGGTCTCGATGACCACGCGATCGAATGCGATCTCGCCCTTGCGGCGCTTGGCGGCCAGATCGGCCAGCGTGGCGCGCAGATCGTCGCGAATGGTGCAGCAGATGCAGCCATTGGACATCTGCACGATCTGCTCGCCCGCTTCCTGCACCAGGATGTCGCTGTCGATGTTCTCTTCTCCGAACTCGTTTTCGATCACGGCAATTTTGGAGCCATGCGCTTCGTGCAGCACGCGCTTGAGCAGGGTGGTTTTGCCGCTGCCGAGAAAGCCGGTAACGATGGTGGCGGGAATGAGGGAGGCCATGGTGGGATTCCTTGAAAGAAGCAACGCCCATTCAAATCGGGGCGATCCACGAAAAATCAACCGGAAGTTCAGCTGCGGCGCAGAAGCAGCCCCTTGAGATACTCGCCTTCGGGGAAATGCAGGCTCAAGGGGTGGTCGAGCCCGGCGCCGGTGCGGGTGATGATCTGGGCGTCTGCGCCCGCGTCGAGGGCGGCGCCAGCGACGATTTTCTGGAACAGCTCGGCACTGACGCCGCCTGAGCACGAAAAGGTGAACAGCCAGCCGCCCGGCGGCAGCAGATGGAAGGCCAGGCGATTGATGTCTTTGTAGGCGCGCGCGGCGCGTTCGACTTGTTGCGGGCTGGCGGCGAATTTGGGCGGATCGAGCACGATGGCGTCGAACTGCGCGCCTTCTTCTCGCAGACGGCGCAAGGTGGCGTTGACGTCGGCGTCGATGAATTGCGCCCGCGCCGGATCGAATCCATTGAGCGCGACGTGTTCGGCCGCAAGCGCCAGCGCGGGCGCGGAGGAATCGACCGACACCACCTGCTGCGCCCCACCGGCCAAGGCGGCCAGGGAGAAGCCGCCGGTGTAGCTGAAGCAGTTGAGCACGCGATGCAGGCCGTGCGTGCGCACCGCGTCGGCAAAGCGCGCGCGGGCGTCGCGCTGATCGAGGTAGAAGCCGGTTTTGTGGCCGGTGGCGACATCGACTTGCAGCCGCAGCCCGTGTTCACGGATCTCGACCTGCGTTTGCCCTTCGCCCAGCAGCCAGCCGGTGGCCGCGGGCAGGCCTTCGCGTTCGCGCAGGGCGGCGTCCGAGCGTTCGTAAACGCGCGCTTCGGGCATGAGGGTGTGAAGGGCGCTGACGATCACGGATTTCCAGCGCTCGATGCCCGCGCTGCCCGCTTGCAGCACCACGATGTCGGCGTAGCGATCGACGATGCAGCCGGGCAGACCATCGCTCTCGCCGTGCACCAGGCGGCAGGCGGTGAGATCGAGCCCGAGCGCTTGGCGGCGGGCGATGGCTGCGCACAACTGGTCGCTGAAAAAGGCGGCGTCAATGCGCTGCGTGGCCTCGAAACTCCACACCCGCAGGCGGATTTGCGAAGCGGGACTGAACGCGGCCCAGGCGAGAAACTGGCCGTCGTGCGATTCCACGCGGACGGTCTCGCCGCTGTCGGCGCTGCCCTTGGCGATCGAGCTTGCAAACACCCAGGGGTGGCGGCGCTGCAAGGAGCGTTCCTTGCCGGGATGAAGGCGGATGGTTTTCATGGAGGGGCTTATGCCTTCTTGCGCGCCCGGGGATGGGCGGCGTCGTAGACCTTGGCCAAATGTTGAAAGTCCAGGCGGGTATAGACCTGTGTGGTGGCAATGCTGGAGTGACCGAGCAATTCTTGCACCGCGCGCAAATCTCCGCTGGATTGCAGCACATGCGAGGCGAAGGAGTGCCGCAGCATATGCGGATGCACGCGAGCATCGATCCCGGCAGCGCGGGCGTGCTCGCGCAGCTCCAGCCAGACTCGCTGCGGCGTGAGACGCGCGCCGCGTGCGCCGAGAAACAGCGCAGCCTGCGCATCAGCTTGCGCCTCGGGTCGCAGCAGCGCGCTTCTGACGGCCAGCCATTGTTGCAACGCCAGCAGGGCGGGACGGCCGATGGGCACGCTGCGCCGCTTGTTGCCCTTGCCGGTGACGGTGGCTTGCGCGGCGTCCCAGTCGATCCAGCCGCGGGCGGTCTTGCTGGCGCGCACGTCCAGCCCGGTGAGCTCGGACACGCGCAGCCCGCAGGAATAAAGCAGTTCGGCGATGGCATGCGCCCGCGCGCTGCGGGTGGCGAAGGGGTCAGCTTGGTGCGGGCGCGCTGCGGGCTTTGATTCTTGCGGGCTGTAGGCGGCCAGCGCCACGGCCTGATCGACCGAAAGCGCCTTGGGCAGCGGCTTGGCGGCCTTGGGCGCACGCACGTCCTGAGCCGGGTTGGCGGCCACGAAGCCGAGCCGCCCCATCCAGCGGAAAAAGCTGCGCCAGGCCGACAGCCGCGCCGCGATGGCGCGAGGGCTCATGCCGCCCGCATGAAGCTGCGCGGCCCAGCGGCGGATGTGCAGCGACTCGATTGGCGCTGCGCCCAACGTTTCGGCGCGCTGCAGCAGGGCATCGAGGTCGCGCCG
>CALBRU010000162.1 GCA_937927695.1 uncultured Thiomonas sp.
CGTCAAGCCCAGCGGCCAGCCCCTGAAACAGGCTTTGACCCTTGATGATCTGCTCGCCGTCACCGGTTTTTCCGCCATTCTGATCGCCCTGCGCCACCGTCGCTCCGGGTGCTGCATGCTTTTTGTCCTTGGTAAAGAGGACACCCACCCGGCCTTCGGGCTGCAGGGTCTCGGCAGCGAAACGCAGCACGTTTTGTTGTTGGCTCGCCCCTCCCGTGAGCACGGCCACATGGCCGTCGCTGAGGGCGATCTGGGTGGGGAAGTTCGGGGTTTCAACGATTTGCCCCACGGGGGTGAGCAGGCGGCCGCTGGGCAGGAGCGCGCTTGGCGCTTGAGCCGCGAAGGCGCCCTGGGACAGGCCTAGAGCGCCGAACACAAGGAGGGATGGGTAAACGCGAGTCATCGTGTAGACCTCTGGTCATTGAATTTGGCGTTGAACAAGTAGCCGTTGAACATAGGCAGGAACAGCGTCACGGGCATGTCAAGATCAAAAAAAGAGGTGACCATTTGTGTCAGACAAGAGGCATCGCCTGCGCGAAATTGCGGTGTTGGAAAAACGGTATAAACTGTTTATTCGATTTTCATTGAAGGAGGCCGCCATGCCTGTTACCAAATCCAACCCGTCCGCCAAAGTCACTAAATCCGCCGTCGTGCCCGCACGAGCGCCCGCTTCCGCGCCACGCAAAACCGCCAAGCCCGCCACGCCGCAAAAGACCGCAGCGAAGCGGGCGACCCCTCATGCGGTAGCCAAGACACCTGCCAAGGGGGCGACTAAACCCGCCGTCAAGACGCCCGCACGCAAGGCGGCAGTCGCCAAGGCAGCGAAATCAACGCCCGCGCCTGCCGCCTTGAGCAAGCCGCCCAAGATCAAACTGGTGCGCGACAGTTTCACCATTCCTCGCGCTGAGTATGAGACGCTCGATGCGATCAAGGATCGTCTGGTCAAGCTGACGCGTCCTGCGAAAAAAAGCGAAGTGCTGCGCGCGGGCATCGCCGTGCTGGCCACGCTCAACGACGCAGCCTTGCTGGCCGCGCTGGACGCCGTTCCCGCCATCAAGACCGGCAGGCCGAAAAAAGCCAAGTAAGACGTTGCATCGGGGCTGAGTGCGCTCAGACTGCCTGCCAGAACGCCGCAGCGATCAGCGCTGCTACAAGCACCCAGCCGCTGGCTGCTGGCAGCCATTGCGCGGTGCCCCAGGCCAGCGTCACGGCCACGGCAACCGAGGCCACATTGCGGGCGTCGCCGAAGATGAGTTGCAAGACTTTTTTCATGCGCGGGCTCCTTGGGTGGTGAGTTGCGGTACTCGCAGCTTGAAAGCAGACAGGCGGCCAGCGACGACATAAGCGGCGAACAGCAAGAGCAGCGTGGCATCGCCCAGCGGCCAGACCTTGGCTTCGTCGAGCAGGCCGCCGAGGCTCCAGAAGGTACCGAAGGCGAGCAGGGCGCAGGCAACGGTGAACTTGAGGGTGTTCTCAGGCACTTTGGTCAGCGGTGCGCGCAACACCAGGCCCACCGCGATGACGGCGAGCAAGGCGGCTACCGCGCTGCCCGCAGCCTGTCCGTAGCTGATGGAGCGGCCCAGCGCCACCACCAGCAGCCAGACTTCCAGCCCTTCGAGCAGCACGCCCTTGAAGGCCACGGCCCAGGCGACGCGGGCTTCGGCGTGGTCGATTTTGTGGCGTGTTTCGGCAAATTCCTTGGCTTCGTCGTGCAGCTTGGTGCGCCCGGCGTAGCGGCGGATGGCCTTGACATACCAGCGCAGACCGAACAGCAGCAGAAACAGGCCGATGGCGGCGCGGATGAGGTCGATGTCGGCCTGCACGACATTCAGCCCCACGCCGGTGACGGCGATGAGCGCGGCCACCACCGCCAATGCGGCGGCGGCGGCTCCGGCGGCGCGGGCCCAGCCGATGGTCAGCGCCACCGCCAGCACGATGGTGAAGGCTTCCACCCACTCGACGGCGGAGGCCAGGAAGATGGCGGTCATGCCGCCCCATTGGGTTGCGTTCATCAGGTGAGTTCCTCTGTCGTTGTTTTGAGTGTGGGGGTCATGGTGGGGTAGAACAGGGTTTGCTCGGCGGCGATGCGCAAGGAGACGTTGCTGCCCGCAGCAGGCGCAAGGTCATCGGGCACAGGCAGGCGCAGGGTCACGCCGTGCAGGTCGATGCGCAATTCGGTGTGCTCGCCTACGGTGAGGTGACTGAGCACGTGGGCTTGCACCGGCCAGAGCAGAGCGTCCTGGTTGACGCGGGCATGGGGGAAGTGCAGCGCCGTGGTGCGCAAATACACGGAGAGAGGCCCATCGGCCAGCGCCTTGCATTGCGGCGGGGCACACACCTCTCCCCAAGGCGCATGCAGGCGCCCGGCGCGCAGCCGCACCGGCCACGGCCCATGCGCCCCAGTGAAGCGGGCGACAAACTCGGTGGCGGGCTGGCGCAGCAGGGCGCGCGGGCTGCTGAGCTGCAGCAGGCGGCCCTGCGCCATCACGCCCACGCGGTCGGCCAGGGCGAGCGCCTCGCGGTGGTCGTGGGTGATGTAGAGCGCGCTGATGCCGTGTTCGCGCACCACGCGGCCGATGAGGTCGCGCAGTTCCTCGCGCAGCCCGGCGTCGAGGTTGGACAGCGGCTCGTCGCACAGCAGCAGCCGGGGCTTGACCGCCAGCGCGCGCGCCAGCGCCACGCGCTGCTGCTGCCCGCCGGAGAGGGCGTGCGGATGACGATCGGCCAGATCGGCCAGGCCCACATCGGCCAACATGGCGCGCGCCTGTTCGCGCGACTTGTCGCGGCCCAGGCGGTGCAGCGGCAGGGCGACGTTGTCCAGCGCGCTCAGGTGCGGGAACAGCGCGTAGTCCTGGAACACCATGCCGAGCTGGCGCTGTTCCGGCGGCAGAAAGGGGCCGCCTGCAGCGTCGATCACGGTGGCGCCCAGGCGCATGCTGCCGCCGTCCAGCCGTTCCAGCCCGGCCACCAGCCGAAGCAGCGTGGTTTTGCCCGAGCCGGAGGGGCCGAGCAGGCAGAGGATCTCGCCTTCCTGAAGTTGCAGGCTGAGGTCGTGTAGCGCGGTGGTCGCGCCGAAGCGCTTGTGGGCGGAATCGATGTGCAGCAGGGTCATATCCGGTCGTGTCCAAGGTGACGCCAGGCGGCGGGCGTGAAGCGCTGATACGCCCAGCGCGCCAGCAGGGCGAATGCCAGCAGCACGGCCATGCCCAGCACTTGCAGTCGCGCCTGCTGATGCAACTGGAAGCCCCCGGCGTATTGCAGCAGCGCCACGGCCAGTGGCGGATGCCCGGCGGGATAGAGCAACTCAGAAGCCGGCAGCTCGAAGGCGATGGACAGCACCGCCAGC
>CALBRU010000163.1 GCA_937927695.1 uncultured Thiomonas sp.
CATGGAAGAGGAGGAGCGGGAGGTAGGCTGCGTGCGGTAGGCGAGGGCTGGGCAGATCGGGCGCCACGCTCAGCACCTCGCCGAGTTCGTGGCACTTGGCGATGAATTCGGAAAACTCGATGGCATTGATCGGCCCGGCACGGTTGCTCAGTTGCACCGCTGCCTGAAGTTCGGCGTAGGAGGATTGCGGGCGCAGCGGCTCCCATTGCCCGGTTTCGGCGTTGCGGCCCTCGAACAACATGCGCTTGGCCCCGGCGCGCGCAGTCTTGGGCAGGCGCGGCAGCAGCAACTCGCCCGAACGCACGGGTTCGAGCAGGTAGCTGGCGATGGCGTCGATCAGCGGGTCGATCTGCAAGGGCATCAGCCGCGGCCTGGGGCCGACTTCGGGGCTGAGCGCGACGGGTTCGAGCGTGTGGCCTTGGGTGTCTGAGGTCAGGGTGTCGAGCCCGGCTGGCTCAATTGCGGTCTGCACATCGTCTTCGACGGCGGCGCGCTGGCGCTTGAATTTGCCGGATTGCCAGGTGTTGTAGGCAATGACGGCGGCGATGATGATGGCGCCGATGACGATCAAGGCGATTTGCAACTGTCCCATCCAGGAATCCTCGGGGTTTGAGTGTGTGCGCGGCTTAGTGTATGAATCAAGCAGCCTGGGCAAAGCGTAGCGCCGCGTCCATTTCCACCGCAACGGTACGCGAGACGCCCTGCTCCTGCATGGTCACGCCGATGAGCTGATCGGCCATTTCCATGGCGATCTTGTTGTGCGAGATGAACAGGAACTGCGTGCTGGCCGACATGTCTTTTACCAACCGGGCATAGCGCTCGGTATTGGCGTCGTCCAGCGGCGCGTCCACTTCGTCGAGCAGACAGAACGGCGCCGGATTGAGCTGGAAGATGGCGAACACCAGCGCGATGGCCACCAGCGCTTTTTCGCCGCCGGAGAGCAGATGGATCGAGCTGTTCTTCTTGCCCGGCGGCTGCGCCATGACCTGCACCCCGGCGTCGAGAATCTCCTCGCCGGTGATGATGAGCCGCGCGTTGCCGCCGCCGAACAGCAGCGGGAACATGCGGCCGAAGTGGTCGTTGATCTGCGCGAAAGTCGTGGCCAGCAGGTCGCGGGTTTCAGCGTCGATCTTGCGGATGGCGTCTTCGAGGGTGGTAATGGCGGTCTGCAGGTCTTCGAGCTGGGCGTCGAGAAATTGTTTGCGTTCGCGCGCCTGACCCAGTTCGTCGAGCGCGGCCAGATTCACCGCTCCCAGCGCGGCGATGTCGCGCTGCAGCCGTTCATGCTCGCGCGCCAGCGCGGGAGCCTGCGCGCCTTCGGGCAGACTGGCGCGCACCGCTTCGATATCGGCCTGCGCCTCGGCGAGCTGCTGGGCGAACTGCTCGGCCTGCAGCCGGAACTCCTGCTCCTTGAGCTGCAATTCGGTAATGCGCTGGCGCAGCGGATCGAGGTCGCGGTCGAGCGTCAGCCGGGCTTCCTCGCGCTGCCTCAGTTGCTGCGCGATGTCGTCGGCCTCGCTGCGGCGTGCGCCCAGCACGGCCTGCGCGCTTTGCTGCTCGGCCAGTGCCGATTGCAGACCGGTCTGCGCGCCCTGTTCACTCAGCCGCGCGAGTTCGGCCTGCGCCGCTTCACGCGCGCTGGTCTGACGCGCAATCTGTTCCAGCGCCATCTGCGCCTCGCGTTGCAGATCGGCCCGCTTTTGTTGCAGGCTGCGCACCGCATACCCGCTCTCGGCTGCTTGCGATTCGAGCTGGCGCTGCTGCGCCCGCGCGTCGGCGAGCGCCTGCTGCGCGGCCATCACCTCGGTTTCAAGATCGGCTTGCAGCTGCTGCTGGTCGGCCAGGCGCGCGTCTAGCTCCTCGAAGCGCGCTTCGCTCTCGGCCTGCTGCGCCTGCAGTTCTTCCATCTGGGCGTCGATGTCGCCGAGGTCGATGGCGATCTGCTGATTGCGCGCGGCGCTTTGCTCCGCCTGCTGGGTGAGCTTGAGCAGTTCCACCTGCACGGTGTGCAGTTGCTGGGTGTCTTGTTGCTGGCGGCGTTGCAGCGCGGCGATCTGCTCCTGCGCCTGACCCAGATCGTGTTCGGTCTGATGAAGCTGGGCGCGGCTTTGCTCGGCAATGAGTTGCTCGGCCTTGATCTGGCGCTCCAGATTGTCGATTTCCTGCTGCCGCGCGAGCACGCCGGACTGCTCGGAATCCGGGGCGTAAAAACTCACGCTCTGACGCGACACCGCATGGCCTTCACGCGTAAGCAGCACGGTCTGCGCGGGCAGAGTGGCGCGCAGCGCCAGCGCCTGCTGCAGCGACGGCGCGATGAATACGGCGGTCAGCCAGTCGTCGAGCAAGCTGGCCAGCCCGGCATCACCGCTGCGCACGCCCTCGCGCAAGGGGCGACAGCCTGCGGGCGGGGCGGAAATCGCCCGGGCATCGGCGGCCGGGGGCTGCACCGCTGCCGAATAGAACGCCAGCTTGGCCGGCGGCGCATCGCTGCCGAAACCCGCGGCCATGTCGAGCTGGCGCAGCTCCAGCGCGGACAGGCGTTCGCGCAACACGGCTTCGAGCGCGGTTTCCAGCCCGTTTTCCACCTGCAGGCGCGACCAGAGCTGCGACAGGCCGTCGAGCCCGTGCTTGGCCAGCCAGGGGCGCAGCTTGCCTTCGGTGAGCACCCGCTCCTGCAGGGCTTTGAGCGCAGCCAGGCGCGCGCTCGTGGCCGCGCTCGCGGTGGCGCATGACGCGGGCGCGCAACTTTCCGAGCATGATCTCCGTGCCGATCGGCGGACGCG
>CALBRU010000164.1 GCA_937927695.1 uncultured Thiomonas sp.
GGCCGCTGGGGTGGTTGTGCGCCAGAATCAGCGCGCCGGCATTGTGGCGCAGCGCGGCTTTCACGACCTCGCGCGGATAGACGCTGGTGCTCGCCAGCGTGCCACGAGAAAGCTCTTCCGAGGCGATGAGTTGATGCTGATTGTCCAGAAACAGCACCGCAAAAATTTCCACCGGTTGCGGCCCGAGCCAGAGTCGCAAATAGTCGCGCACCGCAGCGGGCGAATCGAGCAGGGGTTGCTGCATCATCTGCTCGTTCAGGGTGCGGCGGGCGAGTTCCAGCACGGCGGCAATCTCGGCGTATTTGGCCGCGCCCAGTCCTTTGATTTTGCGGAGTTGCTCCGATGAGGCGTTGAGCAGGCCGTGCAGGCCGCCAAACTGATCGAGTAGGGCGGCGGCCAGATCGAGGGCGCTCTGCCCGCGCACCCCGGTGCGCAGCACGATGGCGACCAGTTCGGCGTCGGCCAGGGCATGCGGGCCGCGCGCCAGCAGTTTTTCGCGCGGTCGCGCATCAGCAGGTAGATCGGCGATACGTGTGGCCATACAGGGTTCCCCCTAAAATGCGGTTTACGTCGCCTTTGCGGCTCGCTTTCAGCAGCTATTTTGCCTGCCCGCCCATCATCGTGCCTTGCGTCCAGCCTGATTCCTATCTCACCCTGCATTACCGCCTCAGCGATCCGGGCGGCGTCGATGCGGTCAACACCTTCGGCGGCACGCCCGCCACGTTTACGCTGGGACAGGGTCAACTCAGCCCCGCGCTCGAGGCCTTGCTCATCGGCCTCGATGAAGACACGCACACCCGTTTCGATCTGCCCGCGGGCGCAGCTTTTGGCGCGCGCATTCCGGGCTTGCTGCGTTGGGTGTCGCGCGGGGAGGTTGAGCGTGCGCGCGAATATCCCGGGCCCGCGGCGCAGGTCGGCGATGTGATGCGTCTGCGCCTGCCGACCAGTGTGGATGGCGAAGCCGGTCTGCTCACCGCACTGGTGCGTGAAATTGACGAAGCCGGCGACGCGCTGCTGCTCGATTTCAACCATCCCCTAGCCGACTGCCCCACGACTTTCGAGGTCAAGATTCTCGCCGTGCTATGAAGCCAGACGCTCCCGCCTTATCGCAAGACCCTGAAGTTTCAGCGTCCGAACCGCAGGTGTTGCTGGCCAGCCCGCGCGGTTTTTGCGCCGGGGTAGACCGGGCCATCGACATTGTCGAGCGCGCGCTGGAACGCTTTGGCGCGCCCATCTATGTGCGCCATGAAATCGTGCACAACACCTATGTGGTCAACGACCTGAAGGCCAAGGGCGCGGTTTTCGTCGAAGAACTCGAACAAGTGCCCAAGGGCGGAACCGTGGTGTTTTCTGCGCACGGAGTGTCGCAGGCTGTGCGTGCGCAGGCGCGGGCGTTGGGTTTGCAGGTGTTCGATGCCACTTGTCCGCTGGTCACCAAAGTGCACGTTGAAGTGGCCAAGATGCGGCGCGACGGGCTGGAAATCGTGATGATCGGTCACGCCGGCCATCCAGAGGTCGAAGGCACCATGGGACAGGCCGAGGGCATCCATCTGGTTCAGACCCTCGACGATGTCGCGCGCCTGAACATTGCGCCTGATGCGCCGCTGGCCTTTGTGACTCAAACCACGTTGTCGGTCGATGACGCCTCTGAGATCGTCGCTGCTCTACGCGCGCGGTTTCCTCAGGTGCATGAACCGAAAAAGCAAGACATCTGTTACGCCACCCAAAACCGCCAGGACGCGGTGAAGATGCTCGCCCCGCAGGTTGATGTGGTCATCGTGGTCGGCAGTCCGACTAGTTCGAATCCCAATCGCCTGCGCGAAGTCGCCCAGCGGATGGGCAAGCCCGCCTACATGGTCGATCAGGTCGAAGACCTGCGCGCGGAGTGGCTGGAGGGCGCGCGCCAGATCGGTCTGACGGCGGGCGCTTCGGCCCCCGAAGCCCTGGTCGATCAGGTCGTGGCCCGGCTGAAAGCGTTGGGCGCCGTGGCGGTGCGGCAGCTCGACGGCGTGACCGAATCGGTACAGTTTCCGCTGCCGCGCGGCTTGGTGGTCAAGACTGACTCCTGACCGGCCCCCCCCAGCCATACGGCGCAAGGCTTGGCCCAGATCGCTCGGCGACGGCTTCATTTCTCGTTCAACTCAAACGCATCATGCTCGACATCACCCTGCTGCGCAAAGACCTGCCCCACGTCATCGCCCGGCTCGAAACCCGTCAGTCCCCTCAGCCCTTCCTCGATGTGGCCCGCTTCGAAGCCCTCGAAGCCGAGCGCAAATCCCTGCAGAAACAAACCGAAGATCTGCAGGCGCGGCGCAACCTGCTCTCCAAGCAGATCGGGCAGGCCAAAGCCAAAGGTGAGGATGTCGCGCCGATCATGGAAGAGGTCGGCCACATCAAAACCACGCTGGAAGCAGACGCCGCCCGGCTCGATGCCCTGCAAGCCGATCTGCAGGGACTGCTCATGGCCGTTCCCAATTTGCCCGCGGCCGACGTACCCGTCGGCGCGGATGAAACGCAGAACGTCGAACTGCGCCGATGGGGCGCCCCGCGCACATTTGAATTTCCGGTACGCGACCACGTTGATGTCGGGGCAGGCCTCGGGCTGGACTTCGAGTCCGCAGCGCGCATCTCCGGTTCGCGTTTTGCCGTGCTGCGCGGGCCGATCGCCCGCCTGCACCGGGCCCTTGCCCAGTTCATGCTCGACGTTCACACTACTGAACATGGCTACACCGAAGCCTATGTACCTTACATCGTGTCGGCGCAAGCGCTGCGCGGCACGGGGCAGCTCCCTAAATTCGAGGAAGACCTATTCCCCGTGAAGCACGGTGAGGGCGAGAGCCACTATCTCATTCCCACAGCCGAAGTGCCGCTGACCAATCTGGTGCGCGATCAGATCGTCGATGCCGCCCAACTGCCGCTGCGCTTTGTCGCGCATACGCCGTGCTTTCGCTCTGAGGCCGGGTCGGGCGGTCGGGACGTGCGCGGCCTCATCCGCCAACACCAGTTCGACAAAGTCGAGCTCGTCTGGGTGACACGGGCAGAAGAATCGGCCACCGCGCTGGAACAACTCACTGCCCACGCCGAGAGCATCCTGCAACGCCTGCAATTGCCCTACCGCACCATCGTCCTCTGTACCGGCGACATGGGTTTCGGCAGCGCGCGCACCCACGATATCGAGGTCTGGCTCCCGGCGCAAAACACCTACCGCGAAATCTCGTCCTGCTCCAATATGGAAGCGTTTCAGGCCCGCCGCATGCAGGCGCGCTATCGCGCTGAGAGCGGCAAAACGGAGCTCGCGCACACCCTTAACGGCTCCGGCTTAGCAGTTGGTCGCACGCTCGTGGCGATCCTCGAAAATTACCAACGTGCTAACGGGGGTATCGACATTCCCCAGGCGCTCCAGCCCTACATGGGAGGGCTGACCCAGATCGAGCCGCGTGCCTGATATACTCATTGGTTTTTCGCGACCGCGACAGCTCGCAAGCTTGAAGCGAACTGCAACGAACACCCAGGAAAGGTGGCAGAGTGGTCGAATGTACCTGACTCGAAATCAGGCGTAGGCGCAAGCCTACCGAGGGTTCGAATCCCTCCCTTTCCGCCAATCACTTAATATATGTAAAAATCTAGTTAATTCCTCTAAAAATCCCCAGGGTTCTCGCATCTCTGGGGATTTTTTTATGCTTTCTCAATATTTTATTTTGTTAAATTTTTCTTACTTTCGACTGGACATGGTATGAAACATGGACAAAAAACGCTCCATACCATCACCGACCATGCCGCTCACCGTCAGTGCGGTCAAACAGGCCAAGCCCCAGCAAAAGCCCTACAGGTTGAGTGACGCGGGCGGGCTCGACCTGCATGTCCTGCCGACAGGCGCCAAAGTCTGGCGGGCGAACTACCGAGTTGGGGGTCGGGGTAGCCTGCAACGCACCCACACCGATGGCCGCTGGCCCACAGTCCGTTTGGCCCAGGCCCGCATCGCGCATGAGATGGCCAAGGGTGTGCACAGTTCCAAGTCCGATTCACTGGATGTTGTTCAGGCAAAGCCGGTTTTACCGACCTTTGAACAAGTCGCCAAGCGCTGGCTCGAGATCCAACTCCCCGCTCTCGCCAACCCCAAGCACCGACGCCAAGTCGAAAACACCCTCAAGCGATTTGTCTTCCCTGTCATCGATGCACAACCCATCGACCCGATTGACCGCGGCAAGCTCATCGACACCGTGCGCGCGGTGCAAGACCGCCACGATAAGGGAGGCGAGGGAGGCGCGGGATGCGTCGCCCGTGTCGAGACCGCCCACCGCGTCGCCGGACGCATCACCGCGATCTTCGACCACGTGCAAGACCTCGGATTGATCCAACGGCACCCCGCGGCCGCCCTGGTGCGCGTGCTGCAGCCCGCAAGGTCAGAACACCGATGGCCAGCCTCCCACCTTCTGAGCGCCCCCAGGGTCGGCTTGCCGACCCACCCCCCGTGGGGGTCAAGGAAACTTGGGGCGGCCCTGCGTTTTATTGAGAGGCCGGCGCACTGCTGCGTGCCATCGACGACTACGACGAGACCATCACCCGCCTTGGCCTGCACCTCCTGGCGCTGACCTTCGTGCGCGTGGGTGAACTGCGCGGCATGCGCTGGGACGAATTGCGCGAGCAGGGCACGATCTGGGTCATCCCCCAGGCGCGCATGAAGGCGGGTCTTCCTCACGTGGTGCCTCTGTCTATTGATTCGGCCCGCAAACGATTCAAGCCGCATAGCGAACATAGGGGTCTTGGAAGTAGGCTTTGACGCGCTCGGGTTCGCGGGCGATGACGGCCATGTGCTCCTCGGTGACGGCCTGCAGGCGCGCCTTGGTGCGCACGGGCACCTTTTTGCGCATGACGTGCTTCAAGTCGGCATTCAGGCGCTCCTCCGGGTTGAGTTCTGGACTGTAGCTGGGCAGGTAAAACACCTCGATGGCCTCGTTGTGCTGCTCCAGCCATGCCTTCACGGGTTTGCAGTGATGCACGCTGAGGTTGTCCAGGATGAGGAAGACCTTGCAGCGGGCATCCTTCACCAGCGCTTCAAAGAACTCGATCAGGCGCTCATGGTTGAACGCCCCGTTGATGATCATCCAGCGCGCCTTGCCCTGGTTGGTGACGCTGGCGATCATCGACAGCTTCTGGCGCGAGCCGCCCACGGCCATCGCCACCGGCGTCTTGCCCCTGGGCGCAAAGCTGCGGCCACGCGCATCGGTGTTGACCAGCGCCGTCTCGTCACCCCAATGGATTTCACCCTTCTCGGCCTTGGCGCGTTCGGCAAGGGCTGGGTACTCCGTCTCCAACCAGGCCCGCACCGCAGCCGGAGACTGCTCATACGCGCGGCGGATGGGCTTTTGCGGTGTGAACCCCCAGCGCGCCAGGTACTTGCCTACCGAGCGCACCTGCAAGGCTATGCCGCATTCACGTTCGATGAGTTGCATCACGGCAGCCCGGCTCCACAGGGCAAAGTCCATTTTGAGTTGCTCAGGGCGGTGATCACAGATCATGTGCTGGATGTGCGCTTCCTGCTCCGCACTGAGCACCCGCTGCTCCCCCGTGCGGCGGCCTCGGCGCTGGGGAGCCAGCGCCGCCATGCCACCGGCTTCATAGCGGTCAATCGTCTTGCTCACCGCTGTGTAGCTCAGTCCCAC
>CALBRU010000165.1 GCA_937927695.1 uncultured Thiomonas sp.
GGCATCACCATTGAGGCGATTTCCAACAACGAAGGCCAGTTGATCAACCCCCGCCACTGTGCCGAGGCGTTGTTGACAGACGGTTGAATCAACCGCCAGCCCATCAGCACGTTGTACCGTCAGCTAGCCTACGGGCTTTTTTGGGCCTCGTTTTGCAGGCTCTGGCCAGCTTTTTGGATTTGCTCGCCGGCCTTCGCCGCGCCCTGGTCAATGGCCTTGCCCGCTTTTTCTGCCGGGCCCTCTGGTTTTTGACAGCCGTAAAGCATCGCCATCAGAAGGCTGATGGCGATGATCGTTGCGGGCCGTTTGAAAGATCGGTTCATGGCGTTTCCTGGTTGTGGGGGTCTGTCAAACAACATGGCTTACTTGCCGATTTCATGCCCGATCACGCCGCCCACCGCGGCGCCACCGACCGTCCCAATTCCGCTCCCGCCCGACAGCACGGCGCCGCCCACTGCGCCAACGCCCGCACCGATCGCGGTGCTTTTATCTTGCGACGACATCCCCGCACAACCGCCCAGAGCCAGCAAGAGCATGGCGGCGGCAACTGAGGGGAGAATTCTTTGGTTGATGTTCATGATGCGACCTTTTGAATGGGTTGGAAAAAACAGCGCACGACGCCCCAGTGAGGCGACGCACGCATTGGAGGGTGATCAGGCGCCTGTGCCATGGCCTGGAACGCCGCTGCCCAGGATTGATTCCCCTGGAGGCGCGACTCGCCTGTTTACTTCAGGCTCATGTTGTCCTGAACAGCCTTCACGCCGTCCACTTTGCGTGCAAGGGCGACCGCTCTCAGCTCCTCTTCACGTGTGCCGACAAAGCCGCTGAGTTGCACCACGCCCTTGAAGGTCACCACCTTGATTTCGAACAGCTTGAGCTGCGGGTCGCCAAAAATCGCGGCCTTGACCTTGGTCGTGATGGCCGTGTCGTCAATGTACTGGCCCGTGCTGTCGTGCCGATCTGTGGCTGCACAACCTGTAAAACTAACCAATGAGGCCGCCAGCATGACGGCATAAAGCACTTTGTGGGATCGCATGATGCATTCCTTTGAAATAAACCGAGTGTCCCCGAGGACGTGTTGCCCAAGGGGTGGATGTTTGATGGCGCGATGGCGCAGGCGTATGAACGCCTACATGCGCCCTGTGAGAAAGAGGATCAGCACCACGATTGCAATGAAGCCCAGAATGCCGCTGGGAAAGTACCCCCAGCTGCGGCTGTGGGGCCAGCTTGGAAATGCGCCGATCAACATCAGAATCAGGATGATCAGCAGAATGGTGCCTAACGACATGGTCATACTCCTCGTGTGCAGCTATGGGCGCGATGACTCTCGCCTGATCGCTTTGCTTCAGGGCTGTGCAAGGTCAGATTGACCCCAGGCTCAGATTGCGGGAGCGTCGTCTTTGCAGCGCTTCTGCCAGGCGTCGAGTTGCTGCTCCGCTTCGTCCTTGGTGATGCCATAGGACTCCTGGATCTTTCCGGCGAGTTGCTCGCGTTTGCCGTCGATCTCGGTCAGCTGATCGTCAGTGAGCTTGCCCCATTGCGCTTTGGCCTGACCCTTGATCTGCTTCCAGTTGCCTTCGATACGTTCCCAGTTCATGTTCAATCCTTCAAGTGATGGGGCTGTTGCCCCGGTTCATGTTGCTCCGGCATCGCGCTGCATTTCTGCGATGTCGTGGCATGCACTGAAGGTATCGAACTGCAAGCAAGGTGTCTGTGCGCTAACGAACATGCAAGATCGTTTCTTTACGCGAAGTCGCGCTCTGCGCGCTCCGGGGCCTTGTCTTGCATTGATGCGTCGTAGATCCGCTGATCCAGCGCATAGCAGCTGCATGCCCTGGATTGCAGGGCGATGCGATTCACCACACGGAGATCACCGCGGTGGTAAGCAATCAGGCCGCTGCGCTGCAACTCTCCCGCCGCTACCGTCACGCCAACACGCCGAACGCCCAGCATCTGGGCGAGATCTTCGTGCGTGACATGAAACGTGTCGGCGTGGGCGCGGTCCTGGCTCATCAACAGCTGACGTGCCAGCCGGGCTTCGATCAGATGAAATCGTTGACACGACACGGCTGCTGCCCGTTGCGCCAGCAACACATAGACATAGCGGTGCAGACCCTGACGCAGCGCCGGGCTTTGCGCCAGCGCCTCTTGCAACGCACTTTGCTCGATTTTCCACGCCGCCCCGGAACCTCGCACCAACTCGAGCAGCGGGGTGGTCGTCACCCCGAGCGCCAGCTCTGCGCCCAGCATGCCTTCGCGTCCCACCATACCCACTTCCAGCGGCGCCTGCGCGCCTGTCTGCTGCAGCAGCGAGACATATCCGTTGACTGGGAAGTAGGCATGCGCGGTCTGCTGGCCTGGCGCGCCCAGCATGGCGGCAAAGACCAGATCAACCGGCTCGCATCGCTTCAGCAAACGACGCTGTTCGATGTGAGGCAGGCGTTGAATGAGCGCATTCTGAGCGGTGAACAAAAAGGCTTTCGTGAACAGCACATCCAACGCATGCCGTGATGCAGCCCAGACCGGGCCGTGCGTGGCGTCTGGAACCAATGTTCACACGATGCGCCCAAATCTCCGCGGTGTCCGTTTGCTGCCGCACATAGCGATCTGCGGATCGTACGGCCCGGCTTGCGCCAACCATCAGCACGCCCAGCAGCCGTGCGCCAATTTTTGCGCAACGAGGGCGCGATGTTGCTTGGGCGATCAGATGGCCAACGTGGACGGAAGCAGCCGGTCGTACTCCGCCTTCACCACCGCGTAACACTCGCAACTGCGTTGCTCCAGCCCAGCCCGGTTGAGCACCTTGATACGGCCGCGTGCATAGTCAATCAACCCTGCCCGCTGAAGGCTGAGCGCGGCCTCGGTAACCCCTTCGCGGCGAACCCCGAGCATGTTGGAGATGAGTTCCTGCGTCATGACCAGATCATTGCCATCAAGCCGGTCCAGGCTCAGCAGCAGCCAGCGACAGAGCTGCTGGTCCAGCGAATGATGCCGGTTGCACACGGCAGTCTGCGACATTTGTGTGATAAGCGCCTGCGTGTAGATCGGAAGAGCGTCGTGTAGGGAAAGAGTGTA
>CALBRU010000166.1 GCA_937927695.1 uncultured Thiomonas sp.
CGCCTTGATGTAAGCGGCCACCCCCGAGATCAGCCCGCCGCCGCCGATGGCGCAAAACACCGCATGAATCGGCGCCTGGTGCTGGCGCAGAATTTCCATGCCGATGGTGCCCTGGCCCGCAATCACGTCCGGGTCGTCGAAGGGGTGGACGAAAGTCAGCCCTTGTTTGTCTTGCAGCGTGAGGGCGTGGGCGTAAGCGTCGCTATAGCTGTCGCCCTGCAGCACCACGTCCACGCTGGCGCCGCCAAAGGCGCGCACCGCGTCGATTTTCACCTTCGGCGTGGTGGCGGGCATCACGATCACCGCGCGGCAACCCAGCCGGTGCGCCGACAGCGCCACGCCCTGCGCGTGATTGCCCGCCGACGCGCAAATCACCCCGCGCTTGCGTTCGGCCTCAGTCAACCGCGACATCTTGTTGTACGCCCCGCGCAGCTTGAAGCTGAACACCGGCTGCGTGTCCTCGCGCTTGAACAGCACCTTGTTGTGCAGGCGGCGCGACAGATTGCGCGCAGGCTCCAGCGCCGATTCAATCGCCACGTCATACACCCGTGCGTTCAAAATACGCTGCAGATAGTCGGTATGCTTCGCGGCCATTTGGATCTTCCCAGAGCAAAAGAGCCGATTCTATGAACCCCGCTGATCGCACCTTGCAGGCATCGCCGTGCTGATGCCGCCCGAGTGGGCCGGCGCCGCCCTCGGTTTGTGGCATGAATTGCTGCAGTCCGCCTCCGGGCCAGGAGGGCTTTACGTGTTGGCGGCGCTCAGCTTTGCGGCGGCCACCCTCATCCCTTTTAGCTCCGAAGCCGTGCTGCTGGTGGTGATTGCCGCCCAGCCGCAACACACTCTGCTGGCCGTGCTCGTCGCCACAGCCTCCAACACCCTCGGCGGCATGACCACCTACGCGCTCGGCCGCTGGGTGCGCCATTGGCAGACCCCCGACGCTTGGCACTGGGCGCCGCAAGTGCGCCACTGGGGCGCGCCCATCACCGTGCTCGCCTGGGTGCCAGGCATCGGTGATGCCCTCGTGGTCGTGGCCGGCTGGCTGCGCATCAACGCCTGGGCCTGCGCCGCGTGGATGCTGCTCGGCCGCAGCCTGCGCTACATCACTGTGGCAGGTCTGGCTTGGGCGCTATGAAAAACCGGCCAAAAAAATACCCGGGCGGATGATGAACATCGGCCCGGGTAAGAATCCACCAAAGGAGGAGGTGGAGGAGACAATTGGTGCGTCAAACTCGACGCGTGATGCAATATTAGAGGATGCTTATGTATCTTGCATAGCCCATCCGTGCATCATGGTATTGTTAAATAAGCATTCACTTATTCGATACGTAAGTCATTGAAAAACAATTGAAGTTTTCTGAATTTTGGCGGGAATCTGCCTTAGCGCGTCTTTGTCACCCACATCGAAATTGACGCGAGTCAACGAAATTCGGGTTTAAGGCAGTTTCAGCACTGCAGCCAGCACGCCGACTGCGATCACCAGCATGTCGCCGATTTTGATCGTCAGCCGCAGTTCGAGCTCGCGTAAATCCGGCTTGGTGGCCAGATCCGCCTCACCTTGCGCTTCGCGAAAAGCATCAGCTACCGCCTCGGCCTGAGCATCGGGCATGCCCGATTCGCACAATTTGCGAATGAATTTGTGCGTATCGAAGGTCACGGTAGCCATGCAAACAATTGTAGGCACCCTGCAGAACCGCCGACAATCGCAACACCCATCAATAGGAAACAGGAGAAACAGCGATGCAATGCACCGTGCAATGGGAAGGAAAAGACG
>CALBRU010000167.1 GCA_937927695.1 uncultured Thiomonas sp.
TCGACGTCACCCGCGAGCGCATCCGCCAGATCGAGGCCAAGGCGCTGCGCAAGCTCAAGCATCCCACCCGCTCGGACAAGCTGCGCAGCTTTCTCGACACGCTTTGATCCGGATGCGCCTGCCCGCCACGCGGTGGGCAGGCGCACGCGCTAGACTTCGGGCATGACCAACGCGCGAAAAACGGCCGTCCGCACCATCGTGTTTGCCGATGTCGTCGGCAGCACGGCATTGTTCCAATCTCTTGGCAATACCGAAGCCACGGCGCTGGTCACACAGGTCGTGTCGAACATGGCCCGCAGCTTCAAGGCGGCGGGCGGCGATGTGGTGAAAACGCTGGGGGACGGCATACTCGCCACCTTCGAGCACAACACCCCAGCGCTCAACGCCTGCATCGACATTCAGCGCACCTGCTCCACCTCAGGCGCGGTCGATGCCACGGGCGCCCGACAAAAACTACCTCTGAAGATCGGCATCGCTCGCGGCGTGGTCGTGCTGGCGCCGGGCGACTGTTTTGGCGATCCGGTCAATGCGGCCTCGCGCCTGTCCGACTCGGCTGGAACCGGACAAATTCTCATCGGCGATGCCGTGATGGAAGCGCTGCCTCTGGAGTTGTTGGCCCGGCTGCGCAGCCTTGGCGCCATTTTTCTACGCGGCTACGACGTGCCGGTTCCGGTGCATCAGGTCGATTGGGAAGCGCAAGTCGATATGGGCCAGACCATGCCGCAAGTGCCCTCGCGCATCGACTACAGCAGCCAGTTGCTCAATCTCGCCTGGCTCGATACCAGCGTGGACTATGCCGCCGATCAGATGCCCATCGTGATCGGGCGCACGAACGGTGCAGACTTTCCGGTCAACGATCTGCGGGTATCGCGCCAGCACGCGCGCATCGACTGGCGCGGCAGCTATTTCATGCTGACTGACCTCAGCAGCAACGGCACCTGGGTGCGCTACACGGGCAATGACACTACGCTGGCTCTGCGGCGCAACGAGTGCGTGCTGCATGGCCAGGGTGAAATTACCCTGGGCGCCAAGCCGTCCGACCCGACCGCGCCCACGGTGATGTTCCAGATCCATCCTCACTGAACTCAGGTTCTCATGCCCTTGTCCGACCCCACGGCGTATTCGCACGGTTCCGCCCCACAAACTGCCATCCTCCTCGTCAATCTGGGCACGCCCGACGCACCGACGGCATCGGCCTTGCGTCGCTACCTCGGCGAGTTTCTCAGCGACCCTCGGGTGGTCGAAATTCCCAAACCGGTTTGGTGGTTGATCCTCAACGGCATCATTCTGCCGATTCGTTCCTCCAAATCCGCCGCCAAGTACGCCTCGGTCTGGACCGAGCGCGGCTCGCCTCTGCAGACGGGCACGGCCGACCTCACGCAAGCCGTTGCTGCCGAAATGGCTCGGCTCGGTCATCATGTGCAAGTGCGTTATGCCATGCGCTACGGCAACCCGTCTGTGGCCAGTGTGCTCGACGAGATGGCCAAGCAAAACGTCACCCGCATCCTGCTGGTGCCGCTCTATCCGCAATATTGCGCGGCAACCACGGCCTCCACGCTGGACGCAGTGACGGCCTGGATGCGGCGCAGCCGACGCATGCCCGAACTTCGGGTGCTCAATCACTTTCACGACGAGCCGCTTTACATCGAGGCCCTGGCGCGAAAAATCGAGGCGCACTGGCGGCAGCAGGGTCGGCCTGACAAATTCGTCATGAGCTTTCACGGCATGCCGGCGCGCACGCTCAAGCTGGGCGATCCGTACCACTGCGAGTGCCACAAGACCGGGCGCCTGCTCGCCGAGCGCCTGGGGTTGGCCGCTGCTGATTACGCAGTGACGTTTCAGTCGCGCTTTGGCAAGCAGGAGTGGTTGCAGCCCTACACCGAACCCACCTTGCGCCAACTGGCCAAAGAAGGTGTGGCTCGTGTCGATGTGACCTGCCCGGGCTTCAGTGTCGATTGCCTGGAAACACTGGAAGAAATCGCCATGGAGGGCAAGGAAGCCTTTCTGTCCAGTGGCGGCAAGGTCTTTCATTACATCGACTGCCTGAACGCCGAGACGCACTGGGCGCAGGGTTTCAGCAGTCTGCTGACCTCTCATCTGCAGGGCTGGAATACAACCGTGCCCGCCGATCCTAAAAAACTCGCGCAGACCCGCGAACGGGCCAAGGCCCAGGGTGCGGAAAATTTGTGAGTTAAACCTGTGAGTTCAGAGGGATGAATCGCGGGGCGTCGAGCGCGCTTCCCGCCAGAACTGCACCAGCAGCCCGACGCCAAGCCCGATCACATCTATCGCCAACAGGTAGAGCACCAGTTCAGCCAGAGACATCTTCTCTCTCCTTCAAGAGCGCCAAAAGCGCACAAGTCTTGAAGAGTGAGTGCTCAACATGAGCAGACAGTTCCGTGGGATTGGGTGTGGAGTGTGCCGCGCGTGTGACCAAAGCTTTCTCTGTGCGGGCGGTTGCAGAGGCCACTGCGATACGACTCAATAATCTTCGTCGGCGCTGGTGAGATACCACTGCGCCTGCTCGAGCGCCTGGGCTTGTTTGGGTGCCATGGTGCAGAACACATTGCGGGCATCACGCGCCAACATGCCCAACTGATGCAACTTGCTCTGGATGTCGGCAGGGCCGAGGAATTCAAACGATACGCTGCTGCGACCGTCGGCATAGGCGTCGCGAAACAGGGTGTCAAAGAGCAAATTCAGGCTGTCCGGATGCTCTGGGTGACAGAGCAGATCGCGCACATGCAACACCTTGCCGACGACCTCACAGGCGGCATAGCCGATGAGCCCGTCGTTTTGAGCGCTCAAGGTCAGGAAGCGGAATTTTCTCCAGGGCTTCGGCTCGAAACGCCAGGCCAGGTAACGGCGATCACGCACGCCGATGAGCAAGGTCGGGTCTTTCTGCGCGGCCCACAGCGCATCGAAGCGGGCATCGGGCTGGTCCATCCATTGAGCCCGTCGGCCACGAAAGTCGTGGGCGTACCGGGTTCTGCGCAGGGTATGGCGCCACCAGTCTGCGGTGCGCCCCACGGCCCGGCGCACCAAGTGGGGGATTTGCGCAGGCAGATAGTTGGCGCTGCGCAGCACGCGAACGTAGCGCACCATGCGCCCCGCCACCTTGTAGCCCAGGCGCTTGACCACGGGTTCTGACTTCGGGTTGGGGAAGCCGTAGATCAGCCCGCACTGCGGCAAAAACCGGTCACGCAGTGAAGTTTGCAGCAGCATCGCCGGATACAGCGTGCGATGTTCCGCCGTCACGCCGAAGTCAGCCAGAAGTCCCGCGTTCAAGGCTTGGCCGGCTAGACGCATCTGCCGGGTTGCAAGGCCGATGACGCCGACGGCTGTTCCGTTTTCGGCCGGAGAATGGGCCAGCAACACCTGCGGCAGACCGGCCGGATTGCGCAGGTAGAACCAGTCGTATTTGTCCTGGCGACGCTCTGGGTGACCGAGATTAGTCACCCAGAGCGACACGATGGTGCTGCGATCGGTCTGCAGGTCGGCGGGCAACGCGGCGTAACTGGACGGTGCTGCGGTCATGGAGGAGCGCGGGTTCGCGAAGGGTCAGCGCCGGATGAACTGGTCGTGCAGAAGCAGGGTGGAGAGCATGCCGACAAAGGCCATATTGTCACCAAAGCCGATGACTTTCCCGGCGCGTGCCTTGTCGAACAGGCGGATCGCCGCCTGCGGGTCGAAGTAGCCCGCCTCTTTGAGGCGAGCCGCGCTGAACAGGTCAGCCACGTAATCGACGGGTTCGCCATTGTGAAAAAAACTCTGGCTGTCGGGGGCGCGGTAAGGTTGCTTGGTGCGATGGCGCAGTGCGTCGGGTAGCAGGCCGTCCATGCTGCGCTTGAGCAGATATTTCTCTACCAAGCCCATGAGTTTGTAGCGCGGAGGAAGCTGGCTGGCGAAGGCGATCAGCCGGTGATCGAGGAAGGGAAAGCGGGTCTCGATGGACTGCGCCATGGCCATGCGATCACCCTGCGAACACAGCAGATAGCCCGACATCAGCGTATGCGCCTCGATGTACTGATCCTGGCAGAGCGGCTCCCAGCGCGAGATGTCGGCGGGGAGTTGCGCGGTGATGGTGGCTATGGGGTCGGCCGCCATGGCTGCGGCGCGCCATTCGGGTGACAGAAAGCCGGTGATGCGCCGCGTGGTGGTCCAGCGCGGCAGGTGGGCGAACCAGGGCTCGCGGAAATGCGCTTCGCCCTCGCGGAAAAAACGCTCGGTCATCGCGCGGCCGGCGGCCGGCGAGTGCTTGAGATAGGGGTAGAGGCGTTCGAGCAGGCGGGGGCGCCAGCGCGACGCGGGCTGCCGGGCCATGAAGCGGCGCACCCGGGCTTCCTTGAATAGGTCGTAGCCGCCGAACACTTCGTCGGCGCCTTCGCCGGTGAGCGCCACCTTGTAGCCTGCGGCACGCACCCCGGCAGCCAGCAGCATCATGGGCGCGGGGGCCGTGCGCACGATGGGCGTCTCAGTGTGGGCGATGGTGCGCGGAAAGGCGGCGGCGATGTCGGCGCGGGTGCAGTGCACCGTGGTGTGATCGGTGCCGAGATGGTGCACGAGTTGCTGTTGCCAGGGGCTTTCGTCGAATTCGGCGTCGTCGAAAGTGAGGGAAAAAGTGCGCAGCGGCGTGTCGGTGTAGTGGCGGATCAGGGTGGTGATGATGGACGAATCGAGGCCGCCGCTGAGATAGGCGGCCACGGGCACATCGGCGCGCAGTTGCAGCCGCACCGCGTCGATCAGCAGGTCGCGCAGCTCGTCGGCGCAGGCGGCGGCCGAGCGCTCGTCTTCGATCGGGGCTGGGGGAAAGCTCCAATCCCAATAGCGGCGCGTCTGCGTGCCTCGTGCGTCGACCGACATCACATGGCCGGGCGGCAGAGATTCGATGCCCTCGAATACGGCGTGCGGCGGCAGGGGCGCCCAGTAGGTGAAGACTTCGCCCAGCGCTTGCGCATCCAGACGGCGCGGCACTTCGGGCAGGGCGAACAAGGCCTTGACCTCGGAGGCAAAGGCCAGGCCGCCCGGCACGCGAGTGTGAAACAGCGGCCGGATGCCGGTGCGGTCGCGCGCCAGCAGCAGACGTTGACGCGGCACGTCCCAAAGAGCGAAGGCGAACTGGCCGTTGAGCTGATCGACCAGCGCGTCCCCGTGGTCTTCATACAGATGCACCAGCACTTCGGTATCGGACTGCGTGGCGAAGCGGTGGCCGCGGCGCTGCAGCTCGGCGCGCAGCTCGATGTAATTGAAAATCTCGCCATTGAAGACCACCCATACCGTGCCGTCTTCGTTGCACATCGGCTGGTCGCCGCCGGACAGATCGATGATGCTCAGGCGGGCGTGGGCCAGGCCGATCGGCCCGCGGTTGTAGAACCCCTGCTGATCAGGCCCGCGGTGGTGCAGCTGACCGATCATCGCCGCAAGCTGCGCGGGATCGATGGGCGCGTTCCAGTTCAGACGACCCGCGATGCCGCACATGGCCGTTTTCAGCCGCCGATGTACGACATCTCGACCCTGCGCTCGGCGCGCTGGGCCAGACCTGCCGCCGTGCCGCGCAGCAGGGAATATCGGTCATCGCGCGCCGTCCAGACCTGCGCCAGCGCGGCGCGCAGCTGCTCGTCGCTGACCGGGGCCAAACCGCTGCGCGGATCGCCGCGCAGCAGGGCGCGCACATCGTGGCCGTGGGTGGCGAACAGGCAGAGGTAGAGCTTGCCTTCCATCGACAGCCGGGCGCGGTTGCAGTCTCCGCAAAAGGCTCGGGTCACGCTGGAAATCACGCCGATCTCACCTGCGCCATCGTCATAGGCCCAGCGCTGGGCGGTTTCGCCTGCGCTGTGCGGCTCCAGCGGATGCAGCGCATGGGCGGCGTGAATGCGGTCGATGACCTGTTGCGACGGCAGCACCTCGTCCATGCGCCAGCCGTTGGTGTTGCCCACATCCATGTATTCGATGAAACGCAGCACCACGCCGGTGCCGCGGAAATGTTCGGCCATCGGCAGTATCTGCGCGTCGTTGGTGCCGCGCTTGACCACCATGTTTACCTTCACCGGCCCGAGGCCCACGGCCAGGGCGGCGTCGATGCCCCGCAGCACTTCGGCCACTGGGAAGTCCACATCGTTCATCTGACGGAAGGCCGCATCATCCAGCGCGTCGAGGCTGACCGTGACGCGATCGAGCCCCGCCTCTTTGAGCAAGGTCGCCTTGCGGGCGAGGATGGAACCGTTGGTCGTCAGCGTCAGTTCGGGCGCCAGGCCCTCCGGGGTGCGCAGGTCGTGCAGCATCTCCACCAGACGTTCGAGGTTTTTGCGCAGCAGCGGTTCACCGCCGGTGAGCCGGATTTTGCGCACGCCAAGAGACATGAAAATCCGGGCCGCGCGGGTGATTTCCTCGAAGCTCAGCAAGTCGGCATGCGACAGGAATTCATAGTGTTTGTCGAATATCTCTTTCGGCATGCAGTAGGTGCAGCGAAAGTTACAGCGGTCGGTCACCGAGATCCGCAAATCGTGCAGAGGGCGGTGAAAACGGTCGGTCGGCTGCTGCGGCGTACTGCCGGTGTCGGCAGGGACGGACGGCACGCTTGTAGCGTAATGATGGTCGACGATGGGAATGATGCGTTCGGACATATCGCCATTATCGACAAAGCGGGCGGGCGCCGCGCTGTTTCGGCCCCCGGGCCTGTTCATATCACGGAAATTCGCAAGGCCAGGGCGAAGGTGGCGAGCAGCATGCCGAGCACCGCGCCGACGAGCACATCGGAGAGGTAATGCAGCCCCAGAATCAGCCGCGACGCTGCGATCAACAGGGCAAACGGCACGGCGATCCAGCCCAGTATCGGGGCGAAAAACAGGATCTGCAGGGTGAAGTTCACCGCATGCAGGGTGTGGCCGGAGGGAAAGCTGAACTGATCGAGCGGGGGTTCGCTGAGCACGATGCGATGGCAATGTTCACTCGGGCGCGGACGGGCCGCCAGACGCTTGATCGACCAGTACAGGCCGGTGCCGATGAACGTGGTCACGATCATCCAGAGAATCGGCGAGATCGCCTCGCGCCCGTCGAGCCAGAGCAGCAAAAACAAAATGGCCGCCCAGCCCCAGCCGTTGCCAAGGCGGCTGATGGCGGAAAAGAAGCGGCGCACCCAGGTCTGCCGACTCAAACGATTGGCCGCTAGGGTCAAGCCTTCTTCCCATTGCAGATAACGCTGAAGCAGGCTGGGCTGTCGCTGTTGCATGGTTGATCTGGGGCGCGGTTGCGGGATGGAGGAGGCGTGGCGAGATTGTTGCACTGCAGACTTAGCCGCGGTCGAGCCGACGCGCATCTCGGCTGCCTCTACCATTGTGTCATCAGCGCAAGGCAGTCGGCCAGGAATCGACGGACGGCCTGCTGCGCTTTATTCTCAAGGACAGACATATGGCATACACCATCGAACTTTCGGGCCGCGTCGCCCTGGTCACCGGGGCATCGAGCGGCCTCGGCTGGCGATTTGCCGAGGTACTTGCGCAGGCAGGGGCCGCCGTGGTGCTCAGCGGTCGGCGCATTGAGCGGCTCAAGGAACTGCGGGCCCGCATCGAAGGGCAGGGGGGCGACGCTCATGTGGTCGAGCTCGATGTCACCGATACCGCCAGCATTCGCGCGGCGGTGGCGCATGCTGAGACCGAGATGGGGCCGATCGACATACTGGTGAACAACGCGGGCATCTCTGCGCAGCAAAAGCTGCTGGACGCCACACCCGAGGATTTCGATGACGTTTTCGGCACCAATGTGCGCGGCGCTTTTTTTGTGGCGCAGGAGGTGGCGCGGCGCATGGTGGCGCGTTCGCTGGGTGTAACACCGGGCACCTGGGCCGGCGGACGCATCATCAACG
>CALBRU010000168.1 GCA_937927695.1 uncultured Thiomonas sp.
GAGATAAGCTAGTGACTGGAGTTCAGACGTGTGCTCTTCCGATCTATCAGATCACCGCGCTGCGCGCCGCGTACCGTGTGCTGTATCGGCAGGGGTTGTCGCTGGAGCAGGCGCGCGTCGCCCTGGCCGATCTGCTGGCCGAACGGCCGCAGTCGGCCGAGGCGCTCGGCGTGCTGCAGGCGTTCCTGGCTGAGGCTGGGCGTGGCATCGTCCGGCCCTGAGCGGGTGATGACCGCCCGTGCTTCGGCGACTTTGGCCTTCGTCGCTGGTGAGGCTTCCGGCGATCTGCTGGCCGGGCATTTGCTCAGCGCGCTACACGACCGGGCGCCCGATCTGAGCAGCGTGGGCATCGGCGGGCCGCGCATGCAGGCCGCGGGTTTCGATGCCTGGTGGCCCAGCGAACGGCTCGCGGTGAATGGCTATGCCGACGTGCTGGCGCGCCTGCCTGAACTGCTGCTGATGCGTCGGCGTTTGCGCGGGCGCCTTCTGGCCGAACCGCCAGCGGTGTTCGTCGGCGTGGACGCGCCGGATTTCAATTTGCAGTTGGAACGTCGCCTGCGGCAGGCGGGCATACCGGTTGCACACCTGGTGAGCCCGTCCATCTGGGCGTGGCGGCGAGAGCGCATCGAACTGATTCGCCAGGCTGTGGATCACATGCTTTGCATTTTTCCCTTCGAGCCAGCGCTCTATGCCGATACGGGCGTGAAGGCGACTTACATCGGCCACCCGCTGGCCGAGGTCATTCCCCTGGAGCCCGATCGCGGGGTGGCGTGCCGAGCGCTGGCTCTGCCCGCAGACGGCCGCTGTCTGGCCGTGTTGCCAGGGAGTCGTCGAGCCGAGGTGAAGCATCTCATTGCTCCGTTTTTAGCCGCCGCCGCTTTGCTGGTGCAGCGCGGCCTGATGTCACGGGTGGTTGTGCCGATTGCTCATGCGGGCCTGCGGCCCATGGTGTTGCAGGCGGCAGCCGCGCATCCCGACCTTCCCTTGCACCTGGTCGACGGCCAGTCGCACACCGTACTGGCCGCCTGCGATCTCGCCCTGGTCGCCAGTGGCACTGCTACGCTGGAATGTGCCTTGTTCAAGCGGCCCATGGTGATCGGCTATCGCATGTCGGCGCTCTCTTACCGCATGATGTCGGGCCGGGGTTATCTGCCCGATGTCGGGTTGCCCAACATCCTCGCAGGCAAACGTTTGGTGCCCGAGTTGTTGCAACACGATTGCACCCCGCTGGCCCTGGCCGATGCGGCCAGCGACTTGCTGGAGCATCCGGCGCAATTGCAGCACCTGCAAGACCGCTTCACTGATATGCACCTGAGTTTGCGGCGCGATACGGCCGCGCTGGCTTCGCAGGCCATTCTCGACATGATTCCGGCATGACGCAGGCCACCTTGTTCGTCGCAGAAGACGACGCGCCTTTTGCTCTGATTGCCGGCTGCGACGAAGTCGGGCGAGGGCCGTGGGCGGGGCCGGTGGTGGCTGCAGCCGTGGTGCTCGATCCCGCCCATCCCATTGCGGGGCTGGCCGACTCCAAGCGCTTAAGCGCTCGCCGTCGCGAGGAACTCGATGCGCAAATCCGGACGCACAGCCTGGCTTGGAGCATCGCCGAGAGCTCGGTCGAAGAAATCGATCAGCGCAATATTCTGCAGGCCACGCTGCTGGCCATGCAGCGCGCCGTCGCGGCGCTGCCCTGCAAGATCGACCTGTTGCTCGTCGATGGCAATCAGACGCCCCAGGTGGCCATGCCTTGCCGCGCCATCGTGGGCGGCGATGTGGTGCAGCCTGCGATCAGCGCGGCTTCCATCATCGCCAAGGTGTACCGCGATCGCCTGATGACCGAGTTGGCGCAGCGCTACCCGGGCTATGGTTTCGAGCGCCATAGCGGCTACGGCACGGCGGCGCACCGCGCGGCGTTGCTTACACTGGGGCCCTGCGCCGCACACCGCCGCAGCTTTTCCCCTGTCCGCCGCCTGTTGGCTCAGTCTATCCGCCCTCCCACGTTGAAGGACGTCGTGTCGTGAAGCGTATTACTTCGGCTGAAAACCCGCTGATCAAAACCCTGCGCAGCCTGTCCACCGAACCGGGCGCGGTGCGCAAGCTCGGCCAGGTCTGGCTGGAAGGCATTCATCTCATCGAAGCCGCGCTCGCCGCAGGCCATGCCGCCGAGCCGCTGATCACCACCGATACAGGCCTGCTCGACCCGGAAATCGCGGCGCTGGTCGAGCGCGTGGGCACCACGCAGACGGTGGTCTTGCATCAGGCCCTGTTCAACTGGATCACTGCGGTGGAGAACGGCCCGCCGGTGGGCATGCTGATCGCCCGGCCCAAGTCGTCCAAGCCCCGTCCGGGCAGCGCGCTTATCCTCGACCGGGTGCAGGACGCCGGCAATGTGGGCACCATGCTGCGCACCGCCGCGGCGTCGGGCTGCGGCGCGGTCTATCTGCTGCGGGGTTGCGCCGGAGTGTGGTCGCCCAAAGTGCTGCGGTCGGCCATGGGCGCGCACTTTGTCATTCCGGTATTCGAAGATCCGCCCTGGGAGCAGGTGCTCAACATCGTGCCGCGCCCGATCTATGCTACGCACATGCAGGCTGACACGGTGTTGTACGAACTCGATTTGAAGGAACCCGTGACCTGGATCTTCGGCAACGAAGGACAGGGTATTTCAGATGCCCTGGTGGCCAAGTGTTCGGCGCTGGTGCGCATTCCCCAGGCCGATGGTGTGGAGTCGCTCAACGTCGCTGCGTCAGCGGCGATCTGCCTCTACGAGGGCGTGCGGCAGTCTCAGTTCAGCAAGTCGCCGGGCTAGTTTTAGGGAAGCGCTGATTTAATCTCCCTCTCCACTCGTGGGGAGGGTTGGGGTGGGGAAAAACGCCATGAATCAAGCGTTTATCT
>CALBRU010000169.1 GCA_937927695.1 uncultured Thiomonas sp.
CTGCACCATCGGCCAGGGCATGAGCGGGGTGTCCACCCTGTCCATCACCAGCTGGATCGCGTTTCTGTCCATCGTAGGCGGCGCCGTGCTCGGGGTGAAGTATCAGACCTGGCGCGTCGAGCGTACCGCCTGACGCGCTCGGCCATGCACGCCTCCCCTTTCGCCTCCATCCCCCCCGCCGACACGCCCGACCTGGACCGTCGTTTCGGCGGGCTGTCACGGCTGTATGGCCCGCTCGGCGCCCAACGCATCACCCAGGCGCATGCGGTCGTCGTCGGCGTGGGCGGCGTGGGATCTTGGGCTGCCGAAGCCCTGGCCCGCAGTGGTCTGGGGCAGCTCACACTGATCGACCTCGACCACGTTGCCGAATCCAACATCAATCGGCAGATTCAGGCGCTGGACAGCACCTTGGGCATGTCCAAGGTAGGGGCGCTGCAAGCGCGATTTGCGCAGATCAACCCAGAGTGCCGCGTCAATTGCGTGGAAGAGTTCGTCGATGCCGAAAACGCCGCGGCACTCATTCCGACTGACGCCCAGGTGGTGATCGACTGCTGCGACCTGGTGCGCGCCAAGGCCGCTCTCGCCGCGCTCTGCCTGCAACGCCGCCAGGCCCTGTTCATGGCAGGAGCCGCGGGCGGCAAGCGCCATGCCGACGCCCTGCAATGCGCCGATCTGTCGGAAGTCACGCACGATCCGCTGCTCGCCAACGTGCGCTACCAGCTGCGTCGCCAACATAGTGCGCCTCGCAATGGCCGCATCGGCGTGCTCTGCGCGTTCAGCAAGGAAGCCATCATTCGCCCTGAAGCAAGCGCTTGCGACCCGCTAGCCGATGAAGCGCCCCGGCCCGACAACAGCCTCAACTGCGCCGGTTTCGGCTCCAGCATGATGGTGACCGCCGCCATGGGTATGATGCTCGTCGCCCGCGCCTTGGATGCCGTGCTATGATTTCGGGCTTGATTTCTGTGGGGTCGTTAGCTCAGTCGGTAGAGCAGCGGACTTTTAATCCGTTGGTCGCGTGTTCGAGTCACGCACGACCCACCAGACCCACCAAGACGCACCGTTGAAACCAAATCAAACGGGTTGTTAGCTCAGTTGGTAGAGCAGCGGACTCTTAATCCGTAGGTCGACAGTTCGAGCCTGTCACAACCCACCAATAAATCAAGCACAAAGCCCACTTCATCGGTGGGCTTTGTGCTTTCTGGGGCACTGGTGGGGCACTCAGGAACAAAAACACGCAACACAGCGCAGCACAAGAGCCGGGACGGTGCAGACCTGATCCCGGCTTTTTTTCGTCCATCAGTGCCCCATGAGTGCCCCATTTTCTCGAGCAACTGCCCCGGTAGTGCCCCTCGTCAAAAGTTGACATTCGTACCTCATTGTTTTTATTGTGTTTTATTGCATAGGACAACGGATAGCCTATCTGATGTTGCCTTTTATCGCGCTGATATGTACGCTGCGAACCACAGCAACACATGGAGGCAATCGTGGCGAACATTGAGAAGCGGGAAAGCGCGCAAGGCACCACCTATCGGGTGAAGGTGCGTTTGAAGGGCAAACCAGCGCAGACGGCAACCTTCTTGCGATTGACCGATGCACGGCGCTGGGCGCAGCAAACCGAGGCGGCAATCCGTGAAGGCCGTCACTTTGCCGGGAGTGAGGCCAAGCGCACCACGCTGGCCGAAGTGATCGACCGCTTCAAGCGGGAGAAGCTGCCCGGCATGAACGGCCAAGCCGACCGCCTGCGCTATCTCAATTTCTGGGTGCAGTCGCTTGGCGCATACGTGCTGGCCGATGTGACCCCGGCGCGCATCAACGAAGCCATGCACACCCTGGCATCGACGCCCAGCGAGCGCACGCACAAGCTGCGCAGCGCTGCCACCCTGGGGCAGTACCGGCAGGCGCT
>CALBRU010000170.1 GCA_937927695.1 uncultured Thiomonas sp.
GCCGGTCATGCGCCGCGCCGGCCTGGCTGCCATCGACTGGTTCGCCGTGCTGTTCTACAGCCTGCTGGCCTTGGTGGTCTGGGTCATGTGGCTGGCCATGTTCATCGGCTGGCCGTCCAAACCGGCCGCCAATATTGCACGGCTGGCGCCGGGCTTTCAATTCAGTCTCGACCCCATCGCCCTGGCGATCTCGCTGTTCGCCACTCTGGCTTGGGGCGCGGTAGTGCTCTGGCGTACCGGACGCCACCGCCACCCTTTGTGGAAGGGCATGGTGTTGTCGGCCAGCGGCGTAACCCTGGCCTGGGTGCTGGTGGGCAGCTTGTGGATGCCGGTTCTGAACTATGCCAGCACCTACCGCAACGTGGGACGCGAGGTCGCGCATGCGGTGCGCAGCGCCAGCGCGCTATCAATGCAGGTCGGCTCGCCCTGCCTGCAGCCTGTGGCCATCGATCTGACCACGCAGGCGCTGATCGGCTACTGGAGCCGACTCGATTTCTCCGCCTCACGCACGGTGCAATGCACCTACGCGCTGGGAGCCCGCGCGCCACTGCCTGCGTCGCAGTGGCGTCTGATCTGGCGCGGTGGCCGTCCGGGGGATCGCGGCGGCACGCTCTATTTGTACCAACGTCTCGCGCCTTCACGCCCCTGAACCGTTTCCCATGCGTCCTCTGCGCAATCTGTTGCGTCTGGCGGTGAGTGTGCTCATTGGCCAGCTTGCCGTCATCGGCTTCGGTGTGGCCGATACGGTGATGCTGGGGCACTTCGCCTCCACGGCCAGTCTGGCTACTCTGTCCATTGGGCAGGCGATCTACATCACCTTATTCGTCTCGCTCTCCGGCGTCACCCAATCCCTCTTGCCCACGCTCGGGCGCGGATTCGGGGCGGGTCAGCCCGACGCGGTGGGGGCCAGTTTCCGCCAGGGGCTCTGGCTGGCCGGAGGTCTTTGCGCTCTGGGCATCGCGGTGCTGCTCTGGCCGCAGCCGCTGCTGGCGTTGACCGGGCAGGCGCGCGATGCGACGGTTGATCGCTATCTGGCGATTCTCGCCCTCGGCCTGCCGGCGGCTCTCGCCTTTCGGGTGCACGCCGCGCTCAGCCAGGCCATTTCGCGCCCCTTGCTGACCGCAGCCCTGCAGATCGGAGGCCTGGGCGTCAAGCTATTGCTCAATGCCGTGTTTCTACTGCCCGAGAAATTCGGCCTGCACGGCATGACGCCGCTGGGCGCACAGGGCTGCGCCGCCGCTACCGTGCTGACTCAATATGGGTTGCTTGCTGTAGCGCTGCTGCAGCACCGCTACAGCGCCGCGCTGCGCCCCTATGCCGCGCTCTCGCGCTGGGAGTGGCCAGACTGGAAAGCGCAAGCACATTTGCTGCGTCTGGGCGGGCCGATCGGCCTGAGTCTGCTGGTCGAAGTGTCGGCCTTCACCTTCATGGCGCTGTTCATCGCCCGGTTGGGAGACACCGTGCTGGCGGCCCACCAGATCACCGCCAGCTTCGCCACCGTGCTCTATATGCTGCCGCTGTCAATTTCCATCGCCACGGGCTCGGTAGTGGCCCAGCATCTGGGCGCCGGCCATATTCGGGCCGCGCGGCACACGGCCTGGAGCGGCGTGGGGGCTGCTGCGCTGCTCTCCGTCATCATCGGTCTGGTCGTCTGGCTGGAACGCGGGCGCATCATTGGCTGGTACACCTCCGACCCACAGGTGCAGGCAGTGGCCTATCACCTGTTCCTGTTCATCGCGCTTTATCAGGTGTTCGACGCGGTGCAGTCCACCAGCGCCTTCATCCTGCGCTCGTACCACATCGCTTTGCTGCCCAGTATGTTGTACGCGCTGTCGCTATGGGGTGTCGGCCTGGGGGGCGGCTATCTGCTGGGATTCAACACGCTGGGCATCACCCCGCCCACGCTGCAAGGCGCCGCCGGATTCTGGATGGGCAACACTACCGGGCTGGCGATCGCGGCAAGCTGCTTTGCCGTGCTGTTGTGGCGCGTGGCCCGCAGGGCTCCAGGGTAGTTTTTCGACACACAAAAAAACACCGCGGACTTCGCAGTCGCGCGGCGCCTTGGTCAGGCTGAAAGGGCCGGAGCCGGCATCAGTCTTTATTGTGCAGGCCCTTGGTCCAGGCTTCCATGGCTTCGTTGGCAGGGGCCATCGGCGCCTCGAGGAAGGTGACCACAAACTTGTCGCCCATATCGGCAATGCCGATGGAACGGGGACGCACTGCCAGCACCATGGGGTTGGGCAGCGCGATGCCAAAGCAGAAAATCACTTCGGCTGCGGCCTTGATTTCCGGCGCAATCGTGCCGCCGATGTTGGTGGTGTGTTCGAAATGGTCGAACACGGCGATAAATTTCACCTTGGGGTTGGCCGCGATCTTTTCCTTGAAATACGCCACCACTTCATCGACCGTGGTGTAACGCGTTTCGGATTTAGAAACTTCGGCAACGTAAACGGGGTATTTTTCCTGCAGCAGGGTTTGTTTCATGGGAACTCCGGGATAGCGCGCAGACACGTCGGCGCTGAGGTGAATGAACAACCGAGCAATTTACTCGGATAGAAACGTCCGCATATCAGCATGGATCAAATTTCGCGGCGGGCGCGCTCAAATCGATTGCAAAGACTCCAGTTGTTCGCCCAGTTCAAGCCAGCGTTCTTCCAGCGCGCCGATGCGCTCGGCCAGGGCGTGATGCCGCCGCCCCTGCTCCACCCGTTCGGCGGCTGGCGTATCGGGGTGCGCCAGCGCGGCCTCGATGGATGTGCGCTCGGCTTCGAGTTGACGCAGCTCTTGTTCGACCCGCGTGAACTCAGCCTTGACCGGCTTGAGCTGCTGTGCGCGCTGCTGCCGCTGCTCGGCCTGCTGACGGCGGACTTCCTTGCGGTCGGCAGCGGGCAAGGGTTCGTCTGCGGCGGCGCCGGACGGCTGCGGCTTGTCTTGCGCCGCGCTCTGCCGCTGCGCGGTGCGCGAGAGCGCCCATTGCTGATAGTCGTCGAGACTGCCGTCGAAATCTCGAACCTGGCCGTCGGCCACTAGCCAGAAGGCGTCGCAGGTGGCGCGCAGCAAGGCCCGGTCGTGCGACACCAGCAGCACCGTACCCGCGAAGTCCTGCAAGGCCATGGCGAGCGCCTCGCGGGTGGGTAGATCGGGGTGGTTGGTCGGCTCGTCGAGCAGCAGCAGATTGGGTTTTCGCCAGATCACCAGGGCCAGCGCCAGCCGCGCTTTTTCGCCGCCGGAAAAGCTGCCGCAGGCACGGGTCATCATGTCGCCGTCGAACTGATAGCGTCCGAGCCAGTTGCGCCATTCCTGCTCCGTTGTGTTGGGGGCGATGTCGCGCGCCAGATGCTGCATGTGCTGCAGCGGCGTTTCGTCGAGCCGCAGCACATCCACTTCCTGCTGCGCGAAGTAGCCGATCACCAGCCCTTTGCCTTCTCGGCGGTGACCGGCCCGCAGGGGCAACACCCCGGCCAGCGTTTTCACCAGCGTGGACTTGCCCTGCCCGTTCGCCCCCAGAATGCCGATACGCTGCCCGCCGGTGATTTCGCGCGCCACCGAGCGCAACACCGGCGGATCGCCATAGCCGCAATCGGCCTTGCTCAAGGTGAGCAACTGCTGCGGCAGGCTCAGCGGCTCCAGCAGTTCAATGCGCAGCGCCCCGCTCAGATAGACCGGCGCCAGCCGCTCCATGCGCTCTAGTGCTTTCATGCGGCTCTGCGCCTGCCGCGCCTTGGTCGCTTTGGCGCGGAAGCGTTCGACAAAGCGCGTCAGCCGCGCGATGTCTTGCTGCTGGCGGGTAAACGCCGCCTGCTGCTGCATGAGTTTTTCGGCGCGCTGTTCTTCGAACAGGGTGTAATTGCCGCCGTAGCGGGTGAGCTTGCCGCCGTCGAGATGCACGGTGACGCGGCACACCGCGTCGAGAAATTCGCGGTCGTGCGAAATGACCAGCAACAGGCCTGGATAGCGCGCCAGCCATTGCTCCAGCCAGACCAGGGCGTCGAGGTCGAGGTGGTTGGTCGGCTCGTCGAGCAGCAGCAGGTCGGACGGGCACATCAGCGCGCGCGCCAGCTGCAGGCGCATGCGCCAGCCGCCGGAGAAGCTGTTGACCGGATTGTTCAGTTCCGAGACCTTGAAGCCGAGACCGAGGATCAGCGCCTGGGCACGCGACTCGGCATCGTGCTCGCCGGCGTCGTTGAGCGCCATG
>CALBRU010000171.1 GCA_937927695.1 uncultured Thiomonas sp.
AACTGGCAGAGGCGCTGGGCAGCGGCAGAGTCTGCAACCGCACGCGCTCTCCCGGTGCCACACCATTGCCCGCCAGGACCGACTCGCCAGAGGACAGGCCGGAGACCACCTGCGTCAGCGTCAGCCCTTGCAGCCCCAGCTTGACCTGCTGCGCCTGCGCTCTGCCGCCCCGCAGCACCAGCACCGTGGCCTGATCGCCGTTCACGCTGCGCAGCGCGTCGTTGGGCACGACCAAAGTATTGCGCCGCTGCGCGGTGACGATGTCCGCCGACACCGTCATGTCCTGCTTGAGCCAGGCAGGCGGGGAGGGCACGCGCAGGCGCACTTCCAGAGTGCCCGTGGTGCGGTCGACCTGCGGCGCGAGAAAACTCACCTGCGCGGCGAAGCTGCGATCGGGGTAGGCATCTGCCACACACTGCGCCTGCTGTCCGATCTGCAGATTGCCAATGCTTTGTTCGTTGACCGGCAGCAGGATTTCCGTGGCCCCGTCCATCGCCAGAGTGAAAAGCGGCTGGCCGGGCGTGACCGTATCGCCCACTTCCACATTGCGCGCCAGCACCACGCCCGACACCCCGGCGCGCACCACATTGCGCGCATTCACCGCGCTGGCGGCATTGAGCGCGGCTTCGAGCACGCGCTGTTGTGCGCCGCCGGGCGCCACGGCGTTGTAGGCCGCCTGGGCGCTATCGCGCTGCTGGCGGGCGTTGCGCAGGGCGGTCTGCGCCTGTTCGAGTTGCTGCGCCGAGCCCCCTCCCGCATCGAACACCCCCTGCGCGCGCTTGAGGTCGCGCTCGGCCTGCTCGACCTGCACCCTGGCCTGCGCCAGCGCGGCGGCGGCCTGCGGACGTGATTGTTCAACCAGCTGGCGCAGCGCCGCCCGTGCCTGGTCGAGCTGGGCCGAAGTCTGGTCGGCGCGCAGTTCCAGCAACACCTGCCCGGCTTTGACATGCGCGCCGCGATCAACCAGCCGTTTCACCACGGTGCCGGTGATTTCGCTCGCCACCTGCACTCTGGACGGGGTGATCACATAGCCCGTGGCCACGACGTTCTGCACCAGATTGCGGGTCTCGATTTTGTAGCCGGGCACGACGGGCGGACGGCTGCGCCACCACAGCACGGCGGCCGCAATGGCCAGTGCGAGCAGCACCCAAAGCAGGCGCTGCCAGGGAAATCGGGAGGTTTTGGAAGGGGCGGGCATGAGTTGAACGGCGGAGATTTTCGACGCCCGGAGTGGCGTCCGGGCGAAAGTTGAACATCATAGAGAGGAGATAAGTGCTGCGCTGCGAGGTTCGTTCGCTGCCGCAGGCGCTGTTGCGCTGCGACAAAGTGCGGAACCATTTTGAGGCAAGAAAACGCCCACGCTTGCCAGCAAGTGCCCGTTCTGCTTCAATCAAGGCCTTTAGACGCAGAACGCTATCACCTCACCATGACCGCAAACCGCTTGTTTTTTGGTTTTTGGTATTTCTCGCACCGCACCGGCGGAGGGAGAGGCTGAAGCGCGACCCACAAACGCAGCTCACAAATCCTCAAAAACCGCCGGCCCAGCCCGGCGGTTTTTTTTCGGGCTGGTGTGGCGAAAACCATGCGGTGCAAATCACCATGTACGAAGCCCATACCCCAAGTGATCTTGCCGTTGCCTCGGCGGCGGCCTGCCTGTCCTCAATGCTTGCTGGAGAAATTCCGATGCCGTCCAAATCCGCCGCAGAGACCTTGCACAAACCGCAGGAGGACAAGACCTCCCGCACCGACAACGCCCGCATCAAGCACATCGTGCCTTTGCCTCCGCCAGAGCATCTGATCCGCTTCTTTCCTATCGCCGATACGCCGGTGGAAGCGCTGGTGGCCGATACCCGCCACGCCCTGCATCGCATCATCCACGGCGAGGACGACCGGCTGTTGTTCATCATCGGCCCGTGCTCGATCCACGACCCCAAGGCTGCGCTCGACTACGCCCAGCGGCTGGCCGTGTTGCGCAAACAGCATGCGGGCGAGCTGGAAATCGTCATGCGGGTGTATTTCGAGAAGCCGCGCACCACGGTGGGCTGGAAGGGGCTGATCAACGACCCGTATCTGGACGAGAGCTTTCGCATCGACGAAGGGCTGCGCATCGCCCGCGAGCTGCTGATCGACATCAACCGCTTGGGCGTGCCTGCGGGCAGCGAATTTCTCGACGTGATTTCGCCGCAGTACATCGCCGATCTCATTTCCTGGGGGGCGATCGGCGCGCGCACCACCGAGAGCCAGGTGCACCGGGAACTCGCTTCAGGGCTGTCGGCGCCGATCGGGTTCAAGAACGGCACCGATGGCAGTCTGCGCATCGCCATCGACGCGATTCATGCCGCACGTCGTCCGCACTCCTTCCTGTCGGTGCACAAGAACGGCCAGGTGGCCATAGATC
>CALBRU010000172.1 GCA_937927695.1 uncultured Thiomonas sp.
CAGGAGCTGTCCGAGGAGAGCCGCGAGATCGTCGAGCGCGAGACCGGCCAGCCCCTGCCCGAGCCGAGGGGCTTTGTGGGCGATGTCGAGCATGTCAAGGCGCGCTGGGGCGAGATGTGGGAAGGCGTGTACCGCAAGCGCACGGTGATGCTCATCCTGTTCAACATCTTGCAGACCGTGGGGTACTACGGCTTTGCCAGTTGGGCGCCGACCTATCTCATCGCCAAGGGCTTGGACATTCCGAAGTCGCTGCTCTACACCTTCATCATCGCCTTCGCCTATCCGATTTCGTCCCTCATCGGCGCCTCATTCGGCGACCGTTTCGAGCGTAAATGGCTGATCGCCGTGCCCGCGCTGGCCGTGGCGTTGTTTGGCCTGCTGTTCGCCCATGCGCAAGGGGCGGCCGCGATTATTGTGTTCGGCATTGCGGTGGCGTTTTTCAACAACATCATGAGCTACGCCTTCCACGCTTACCAGAGCGAGCTGTACCCCACCCGCATCCGGGCGCGGGCAGTGGGTTTTGTCTATTCGTTCAGCCGCATCAGCGCGGTGTTCACCGGCTTTGTCATCGCCGATCTGCTCAAGACCTCGGGCGACGTTGGCGTGTTCACTTTCATCGCTGCCGCCATGATCGGCGTGGCGCTGGTCATCGTCATCATGGGGCCGAAGGTGACGCAGCGGCGGTTGGAGGATATTGCCCGGTAGTCCTTCAGATCGGCGTCGGATAATGGGCCGTCTTCATTCCCTACGGCCCGCCATGACCTCCACCGATCTCATCGTTCCAGACCCCGTATTTCGCCGCGTTCCCGCCGGATTCGGCCTGCGCTGGTGGGCCGAGGGCTGGCGCAGTTTCATGCAGGCGCCGCTGCCCTGGCTGGGCCTGGCCGTGGCGCTGCTCGTGCTGCTGTGGCTGTTGGGTGAGTTGCCGATGGGCGGGCTGCTGTCGCAATGGCTGAGTCTGCCGCTGCTGGCTTTCGGCGTGATTTTTGCGGCGCTGCTGCGCAAGCGGGCGGCGCAGGCGCGAACGATCACGCCACAAGGCATGCCTGTCGAACCCCAAAATGAAGGCACGCTGTCGTCAACCACGCAGAGGTGGACCGGCCGCATCGGCCCGCTGTTGCTGGTCTCCCTGCTGGTGCTGGCGCTGGGTGGGGTGATCGGCGCAGTGATCGTGATGGGGCTGGGCGCGATGTTCGGCCTGGGGCTGGCCAGCTTTGGCGCGTTTGCCAAAGTCATGACCCTCGGCGTAGGCATGGCCGCAGGTCTGGGCGCCTTGGCGGGTTCGCTCATGACCTTGCTGCTCTTGGTGCTGCTGGCGCTCTATCTGTTCAGCGTGGCGTTCTGGTTCGTCAATACGCTGGTGGCGCTCGGGGGCGTCAGTCCATGGAATGCGGTCAAGCTGTCGGTGCGGGCCGGGTTCACCAATCTGGCGCCTATTACGTTGTTCACCGTGTTGCTGCTGCCCATTTCCATCGTGGCCATGTTGCCGTTCGGCCTCGGTCTGCTGGTGTTGTTTCCCGTGCTGTCGGGTGCCTCCTATGCGTCGTATCACGACGTGTTTGGCGACGAGGCGGCGACCTGAATTTCCTTTGTTGAATGGGCTCACCATGAATGTCATCGACTATTTGCGCCAACACATCCGCACCGTGCCCGACTGGCCGTCGCCCGGTGTGCAGTTCCGCGACATCACGCCGCTGCTGCAGAACCCGCGGGTATTCCGCGTGCTCATCGACCAGTTCGTGCACCGCT
>CALBRU010000173.1 GCA_937927695.1 uncultured Thiomonas sp.
ACACCATTTTCGGTGCGGCCAACATCTTCGCGCAGAAGGTCAAGGAAGCCTCGGGTGGCAAGTTCGAGATCTCGGTGCACGCCGGCGGTGAACTCGTTCCGCCGTTTGGCGTGGTCGATGCCGTGCAGCAAGGCACGGTGGAGTGCTGCCACACCGCGCCTTACTACTTCGTTGGCAAGGACCCGACCTTCGCGCTGGGCTGCGCCGTGCCCTTCGGCATGAATTCCCGTCAGATGAGCGCCTGGATGTATCAAGGCAATGGTCTGAAGCTCATGCGCGAGTTCTATGCCAACTACAACATCATCAGCTTCCCGATGGGCAACACCGGGGCGCAGATGGGCGGCTGGTTCCGCAAGCCGATCAAGAGCCTGGCCGATCTCAAGGGTCTGAAAATGCGCATCAGCCCCTTCGCCGGCAAGGTGCTGGAACGCCTGGGCGTGGTGCCGCAGAACATTCCTGGCGGCGACATCTACCCCTCGCTGGAAAAGGGCACCATCGACGCGGCGGAGTGGATCGGTCCTTACGACGATCTGAAGCTGGGCTTCTACAAGGTGGCGAAGAACTACCTGTATCCGTCATGGTGGGAGGGTGGCCCCGAACTCGATCTGTTCGTCAACCAGAAGGCCTACAACGCTCTGTCGCCCGAGTACAAGTCGATCGTCGAGATTGCCGCCTCGCACGCGCACGTCAATATGCAGGCCATGTACGACGCCAAGAACCCGCCCGCGCTCAAGGAGCTGGTGGGCAAGGGCGCCAAGCTGCAGGGCTTCCCCAAGGATGTGATGGAAGCGGCCTTCAAGGCGTCCAACGACATCTACGTTGATCTGTCCAAGACCAATCCCCACTGGAAGAAGGTCTACACTGATTGGTACAAGTTCCGCAACGACGACATCCTCTGGTTCCGCTTCGCCGAAAACGAGTTCGACCGTTTCATGGCCACGCGCAAATTCACCTGATGCGCACAGCAGTTGTCTGATGAAAACGCCCCGCAAGTCGGGGCGTTTTTTATTCCAAGGCGGCGGCAAGATGGTCGATCAGTGCGCGCAAGGTGGGCGATACAAAGCGGCTCGGAGGATAGAGTGCGTAGGCACTGCCACCATAATTTCCGAGGAAATTCCAGTCCGGCAAGACCTGGACCGCAGACCTGTTCTCCAGTGCGTGGCGCGCCACATAGTCAGGCAAGGTGCAGAGCCCCAGACCGGCCAGCATGGCCTCCAGCCGCAATGCGCTGTGATTCACGGTATAGCGACCCTGCACGACGACTTCAGTCTCAGTGTCGCCCTGCCGAAAACGCCAGCACCTGTCGTGAGCATCTTCGCCTAGGGGAAGGCAGCTGTGCGCCGCCAGATCGGACGGATGAGTAATAGCCGGGTGGGCCGCAAGATACGCGGGCGCTGCGCATAGAACCTGCTCTACCTGCATCAGTTCGCGCGCGGCAAAGCCTTCGGGCGGATGACGCGTGACGCGGATCATCAGATCGACGCCCTCGCGAAAGGGATCGACCTCATGGTCGGTCGCGATCAATTGCAGTTGTACCTGGGGCCATTGCGCCAGAAACTGCAAGAGCAAGGGATGCAGCACATGCCGGGCAAATGCCTTGGGGGCGCTGATGCAGATCGATCCCTTCGGCGTTCCGGCTATTTGTTGCGGCACTTGCATGACGGCTTGCGCCGCGGCGACCAACTCGCCGCAGCGCACGCGCGCCGCGTCTCCTGCGGCGGTCAGACGGAGTTGTCGCGTCGTTCGCAGGATCAGCTGAACGCCGAGGTGCTTTTCCAGGCGAGAGACCTGACGGCTCACCGCCGAGGGCGTGGTGCCAAGCTGCCGTGCGGCTGCGGAGAAACTCCCGAACTCGGCGACTCGCAGGAAGGTCACCATTTCAGGCAGAACGCTCAAAAACGCATTTGTACTCACGGCGCAATAGTCCTGTTCCGGTGGAGGGTCTGGTTTGCCAGGGATGCACGCCCAACAATGGGACAACGCTCCATCTTATGCAGGTCTTTCGATGACAAATCCGCCTATCAAGCGCGCGGCCTCAGCGCCCGCATTTCATGCGCTCAACCTGGGTGTGCCTGAAGTGCTGCTTCTACTGGTTGCAGCGGTTTGGGGTGGCAGTTATGGGGTGACCAAATTGTTGGCTCAGCAGTGGCCGGTGCTCGACTTGCTCACCCTGCGCTTTGGTTTGACCTTTCTGATCCTGTCGCCGACCTTGCGTCCCCTGTTTACGGCGCAATGGCGAGGCGGGTTGGCGGTCGGCTCGATACTGGGACTCAACCTGCTGGCCGTGTTTCTCTGCGAAACCTACGGCGTCACGTTGACGACTGCAGCAAACGCTGCTTTGCTCATCAGTCTTTGTGTCGCGCTGACGCCACTGGTCGAATGGGCGCTATTGGGGCAGCCGCCCACCTTGCGCGTGTGGCAGGCGGCGGGTTTGTCGGTGATCGGAGCGGGTTTGCTGTCGGCAACATCGGGAATTGGCCGCCCGGGCTTGGGCGATGCGCTGGTGCTTCTCGCTGCCTTGCTGAGGGCCGTGATGGTGACTCAAACCAGACGGCTTGCAGCCCGTCATGCCTTGCCCGCACTGACTTTGACCGCCGTTCAATCGGGCGTGGTGACGGTGGGGTTGGCTGCCCTGGTGTGGGTCTGGCGCGGGCCACACTGGCCGTCCATCCCCCTGCGGGCCAGTTTCTGGGCCGGGATGGCGTTTCTGGTGTTGCTGTGCACCGTATTTGCTTTCTTTGCGCAGAACTATGCGGCGTCGCGCACGAGCCCCAGCCGGGTCTCGTTGTTGATGGGTAGCGAGCCTTTGTTTGGCGTGTTGGTTGGCGTTGCTCTGCTGGGCGAGAAGATGACGATACCGGGCTGGCTGGGAGGTGGTCTGATGGTGTTTGCAGCTTGGCATGCCACTCGCCTTCCGAATCAGACGAATGAGATCGCGTCTGCCTTATGCGGGCTTCGCACCCCGAATCCACAACCTGGCGAGCCCGTGCGCCACCAAGACGCACAGGGCGCCCACCAACGCCCCACCGATCACGTCAGCCGGGAAGTGCGCGCCGACGGCGATGCGTGACCATGCCACCCAAAGCGCGAACAGCCACAGCACGACGCTCCAGGGGCGGGGCAGAGAAAAGGCCAGACTTGCGGCGAGCACCATGGCAAATGCCGCGTGACCCGAGGGAAAGCTGTGCGCAAACTTGGGCTCTCCAAGCACATGAACCATCTGCGGCCCGAAAACCTCAAGCGGTCGCGGAAAGTGGGCCCAGGGTTTGAGTACGCCGTAAATCGAGACAAACAACAGCAGATTGGCCCAGGCATAGGCCAGCACACTGCGCAGAGAAATCAGCCGGGGCCAGCGCATCGCGAGGGTCAGCAGCAGGCCGAGGTAGACCGGCAGCAGATGATGGTCGCCCAAGGCGGTGCCCAGGCGTGCGGCGTTGTTCCACACCGGGTTGTCTCCGGCGTGATTGATGGCGAGGAACAGGCGGGCGTTCCAGCCGTCCCATGCGTACCAGAGGGCGTGAGGGTCAAGTTTCATGGGCGGTTATCCGTTTGCGGGCACCAGGCGCGTGCCCGCGAGCACATCGTGCAGATACTGACGGTCTTTGCGCAGCAGGCTGGTGCCGGCCCACAGAAAAATGCCCGCCGCGAGCAGCCAGCCGGTCTCCTCTGGTGAAAGATGCAGGGCCGCAGCCAAGGTCAGGGCGGGAATGACCCAGAGCCAAGCCAGAACGGCGCGCCATAGTGCACGCCCAAGGCCGAGCGGCGCCCCGCTTGGGGTGACCAGAGCGATTTTCCAGACCTTCATGGGTAGTGTTTGTCGGCCAGCACTCCAGAACCCGGCGCCATAGCCGGTGAGCGCAACGAATTCTGCGACTTGCAAGACGACGCGGTGTGTTGCCGACGCCTGCCGCAAACCCGACAAGTGCAGTAGCCCTAGCGTGACCGCCGCAGTGACCAGGGACAGGCCCAGTAGTATGAGCCCTTCATAGGTGAGGCAGGCCAGGCGTCGGCGCAGTGGGGGCGCGTTTAGAGAAAGCATGGATTTGGGCGAAGACGTGCGCCCGCAGCACGAACTTAGCGGGCCGGGCAGCGCAGCACATCCGTACAAGGAACGGCGGCGGAAGCGGCTTTGGCGGGTATCGGCGCCGATGCCGGGAGAGGCGGCTGGGGCTCGGGTTTGACGGGCGGCTTGACAGGCGGCGCGTGGCTTGCAGCAGCCTGTTTTTCCTGCAAATACTTGCCCACCTGTCCGGGGTGGGGTTTGGGATGCCGGGCTTCTTCCTTGAGCCGTTCACGTTCGGCCTGAGGCAGTTTTTGGTAGGCCTCCCAGGCTTCGCGGCGGCTTTGCTGTGGCGTCTTGCCGGTGGAGAGAAAATTCTCGCGCGCCAGACGACGTTTTTCCGGACTGAGGTGCGCCCACTCATTCATCCGCAGCTGCAGGGTTTTTTGCTGCTGCGGACTCATTGCGGGATAGCGGGCGGCGATGTCGAGCCATTTTTTTTTGCGGTCGTGATCGAACTCGCTCCAATCGGCTTTCAGGGGGGCAAGAATGTGCTGCTGCGTCGCGCTGAGGTGTTGCCAGCTCGGCGGCGCTTCAGCCGCATGCGCCGGAGATCGGAAGAG
>CALBRU010000174.1 GCA_937927695.1 uncultured Thiomonas sp.
CATTTTGCGCACCAGCATGGGCGCTTCGATGATGTTCTCCAGCGCGGTCATGTGGCCGAACAGATTGAAGCGCTGGAAGACCATGCCGACTTCGGCGCGGTGGCGGCAGATGTCGCGGTCGTGCAACTCGTGCAGCCGTTCGCCGACCTGGCGATAGCCGACCAACTCGCCATCGACCAGCAGACGGCCGGCGTCGATTTTTTCTAGGTGGTTGATGCAGCGCAGAAAAGTGGATTTGCCCGAGCCCGATGCACCTAGCAGGCAGACCACTTCGCCGCGCGCGACTTCCATCGAAATGCCCTTGAGCACTTCGACCGAGCCGAAGCGTTTGTGCACGCCTTCGGCCTTGACCATGGGCTGGTTCATTGGGCGCCCTCGTTGTTTGCGCCCTGTCCGAAGGCGAGCTGGCGCAGACGCTGCAACGGCGTGGGGGCCAGTTGACGGGTGGCGCTGCGGCCGAAATGGCGCTCGATGTAGAACTGCCCGATCGACAGCAACGTGGTCACGATCAGGTACCAGATGCTGGCTACCAGCAAGAGCGGAATGGTGCGGTAGTTCACGGAGTAGATGAGTTGCGCCGAATACAGCAAATCGCTTACGGCGATCACGCTGACCAGCGAGGTGGTCTTGAGCATCGAGATCGCCTCGTTGCCGGTGGGCGGCACGATGACCCGCATGGCTTGCGGCAGCACCACGCGTCGCATGATCTGCAACCGCGACATGCCCAGGGCGGCCCCGGCCTCGCTCTGGCCTTCGTCCACCGACAGAATGCCCGCGCGCACGATCTCGGCCATGTAAGCGCCTTCGTTGAGGCCCAGCGCCAGAATGGCGGCTACGAAGGGGGTGATCAGGTTGTTGGCATCGAAACTCCAGGAGCCAAAGCCGATATTGGGGTAGAGCGCGGTGATGTTGAACCAGAACAGAATCTGCACCAGCACCGGGGTGCCGCGGAACAGCCAGATGTAGAACCAGCTCGCCTTCGAGACCATCGGGTTTTGCGAAAGGCGCATGACCGCCAGCAGCACGCCCAGCGCCACACCGATGACCATCGAAATCACGGTGAGTTCGAGGGTGAGCAGCAAACCGTGCAGGATGCGTACGGAGAAGAAATATTCACCGACGACCGACCACTCAAAGCGCGGGTTGGTCGTCAACGAGTAGGCCGTGGCTAGGAGAAGCACAAAAACGGCGGCAGCGGCCACCCAGCGGCCGGGATGTCGGGCCGGGATGGCTTGAATGTCGTCAGGTCGCATCAGTCAGGCAGGGTGATATCGTGGCCGATCGGAGTCGGCCACGCGGAGGTCAGGCAAACCGCCCGGGTTTTACTGCACGGCTGGGTTGATGGCGGGGTCTTTGATGCCGCCCTGGGTGATGCCCCATTTGTGCAGGATCTTGGCGTATTCGCCGCTGGCGATCACTTCCTTGAGGGCTTGCAACACCGGCTCGGCCAAGCCGCTGTTCTTCGGAATCGCAATGCCATAGGGCGCGGAGTTGTAGGACTCGCCGGTCAGCTTGAACTGACCGCGAGACTCTTCAACGATCCAAGCCGCCACCGGCGAGTCGGCCATGCCCACTTGTGCGCGGCCGCTGACGATGGCGAGGTTGGCGCCGTTCTGGTCGGGGAACACCGATACCGTCACGGCCTTCTTGCCGGCAGCCACGCATTCCTGGCTCTGCTTGGCGGCGTCTGCGGCCTGGGTCGTGCCCTTTTCGACGGCCACCGACATGCCGCACAGATCGGCCAGGCCATTGACCTTGGGACCGCCCTTGGCCTTGACGTAAAACGAGGTGCCCGCCGTCATGTAGCTGACGAAGTCGACGACTTCTTCACGCTTCTTGGTGATGGTGAACGACGACATGCTCATGTCGTACTTGCCCGACTGCAGTGCCGGAATGATGCTGTCGAAACTGGCGTTGATGAAATCGGCCTTCACGCCGAGCTTTTTGGCGATGGCCTTGCCCAGATCGACGTCGGCGCCGACGACGGTCTTGCCGTCCTTGGCGATGAATTCCATCGGCGCATAGGTGGCGTCGGCAGCGATGGTCAGGTGGCCTTGTTCCTTGTATTTTTGCGGCAGGGCGATGGGGGCTGCAGATGCGCTGGCGCAGAAAACCGCGCAAAGCGCCACGGAACCCGTCAACGCGCCCAGACTGCGCGGCGATGCGAGCTTGCGAAGAGTGAACGTCATGATTTTTTCCTTAAGAGGTGTGAACTGCGATGTTTTGATGTTCGCCAGCGATGGCAGGCTGCCCAGGATGCACTCGAAGCAGAACGAATAGCCCCTCCCCTGTCTTGCTGCGACTTTTCGCCTCCGGTCACGCATGGTATTAAAAAAACCGGAGCATTCGGTCGCTCCAATGAGAGGTTCTGAAGGCAGGCACGGGCCAAGCAAGTATTGCGCCAGTCTTGCGCGCGGCGACAACGGCTGCGCCGCGCTCAGGGTTTGCGTCCGAGCCAGATTTCGAAGCAGGTTCCGCCGCCAGCGCGGGGCAGGCAGCGGGCTTCGCCGCCATGTTGGCGAGCGATGCGGCGCACGAGGGCCAGGCCCAGTCCGGTGCCTTCGCCGCGCCCGGACAGGCGCTCGAAAGGCTCGAAAATGCGCTGCGCATCGGCCGGGGGAATGCCAGGCCCCTGGTCGCAGACGCGGATGATGCCGCCGCCTTGCACCGCGGTCAGGCTGACTTGCGGCGTAGCGCCCGGCGCGTGGCGCTGGGCGTTGTCGAGCAGGTTGCGCACGGCGCGGCGCAGCAGGCGCTCGTCGCCTTGCAGGGTGATCCAATCGCCGTGCACTTCCACGTCGAAACGCGCGGCTTCTTCGGCCAGAAGGGCGAGCAGGTCCAGTTCTTCGAGCTGCAGGGTTTGTCCGGTCGCGGCATCGAGTCGGCTGGAAAGCAGGATGTCGTCGATCAGCGCATCGAGCTCGGCGAGATCGTGCTTGGCGGCACGCGCGGCGACATCGCGCGCAGCAGCGGGCACGGGGGTGGACAGTGTTTCCAGGCTGAGACGCAGCCGCGTGAGCGGGGTGCGCAGTTCGTGCGAGGTGTAGGCCAGCAGCGATTTATGGCTCTGCATCAGCGATTCAATTCGCCCGGCGGCGGTGTTGAAGCTCTGCGCGAGTTGCGCCACTTCGTCGCGGCCTTGCACGGGCACGCGCGCGCTCAGGTCGCCGCCGCCCCAGGCTCGCACGCCCTGCTGCAAATTTTCCAGCCGCCGGGTCAGCCGCCTCATGATGGGGTAAGTGACCAGGCTGAGCAGGATGGCAGTGACCACGGTGCCGAAGAAGGGCGACATCAGCAGATGACGCCAGGGCGAGGGCGGCCCGATGCCGTGTTGCTGCATGAAGGCGCGGAAGACTTCGCGCCGGAACTGAGCCCGCTGCGGATCCATCTCGAACACCCAGTGAAACACCAGGGCGGACACGAGCGCCTGCACCAGCAGCGCCAGAATCAGGGCGACCCACAGCCGCTTCCAGAGTTTGGCCTGCTTGGGTGCGCCGGGCGGCATGGGTGAAGCCGAGGCCATGTTCAGATGCCGTCCTGCGACTTGGTGAACACATAACCTGCGCCGCGCAGGGTGAGAATGCGGCGGGGATGGCGCGGATCGTCTTCGATCGCGGCGCGGATGCGGCTGATATGCACGTCGATGGAGCGGTCGAAGGCTTCGAGCGATTCACCCTTGACGGCGCCCAGCAGGAACTCGCGCGTCAGCACCCGACCCGGGTGGCGCGCGAGCACCTGCAGCAGATCGAACTGGTAGGCCGTCATCGGCCGGTCTTCCCCGTCGATGCGCGCCTGGCGGGCCGCAGGGTCGATTTCCAGCCGCCCGAAGCGCAGGATGCGTTCGGCCTGTGGATCGCGCGGCGACAGGCTGCCCGCGCGGCGGCGGGTAATGGCGCGCAGCCGCGCCAGCAACTCGCGTGGCTCGAACGGTTTGGTGAGATAGTCGTCGGCGCCGATCTCCAGTCCGACCACGCGGTCGAACGGGTCGCCGCGCGCCGTCAGCATGAGCACGGGCAGATCGCTGTGCGTGCGCAGGCGGCGGCAGATGTCGAGGCCGTCGCCGTCGGGCAGCATGAGGTCGAGCACGAGCGCGTCGAAACCCAGGGCGTCACCGCGCCGCGGCTTGAGTTCGCCTTCGGCCTGCGCAGCATTGGCCGCATGCGTCACCTGCCAGCCGGCGCTCTGCAGGAAGTCGCTGACCTGTTGGGCCAGCCGTAGGTCGTCTTCAACCAGCAGCAGCTGGCTGGGGGAGGTGCGGGTTTGCGGGGTCATGGGAAATCCCGTCCAGGAAGTCGCTGTTTCAAAAAACGCAGTTTCATCAAAAACACACAGGCCGCGAAGCGGCCTGCGTCCATCTGTGACGATGCCTTATTGCATCATGCCCGGGCCGCCCATTGGCTTCATGCCGTGGCGGTGACCATGTTCCATGCGCTCCATGCGGTGTTCCATCATGGCGTAGAGCTTGGCGCGTTGCTCGGGAGTGAGGATTTGCGCCATTTCGTACTGCGTCTGCGTGCGGTCACGCGAGAGCTGGTTGGCCAAGGCCATCTGCTTGTCGCGCAAGGCCTCGAGTGCGCCGCGATCGATCTGCGGCGCGGCCAGCAGCTTCATGCGCTGCTGCATCAGGCCGCGCATTTGCTCCATTTCCGGGCGGGCTTTTTCCCAGGATTGTTTTTGCAGCGCGCGCATTTTTTCACTTTGCTCCGGGCTGACGCCAGCGTTGGAGAGCATGCGCTCCATGCCACGTTCGCCGTGTTTGCCGGGGCCGCAATGGCCCATTTTCCCCCCCATGCCGCCGCGCAGCATGGGGGCATCGGGCGGCGGGGTTTGCGC